>DASQPM010000287.1:0-11779 GCA_035643935.1 Pyrinomonadaceae bacterium
GGCGCCGTTTCATTGGCCCTAATCGCTTTGCCTGAAGCGTTATCGAAGCGCGTGGTTAATCTCGACGAGTCCGCTTCAGAAACACCGAGGAAACCGGCAGGAACCCCTGCGCCAGCCTCAGACACTCAGGAAATTAGCGAAGGCGATATCATTCGCGTCGATTCACAACTGGTAACGCTTAATATGAGCGTTGTCGATCGAAACACCAGTCGCGGACTGGTTGGACTGACGCAACCTGATTTTCGCCTTTTTGAGAATGGCAGCGAGCAACAGATTCTCCAGTTCGAATCGTCATCGGCGCCCTTCGATCTGATGCTTTTGATAGATCTGTCCGGCTCGACACGCGACGTTGTCAGTTTGATTCGAGCTGCGGCCTTGCGCTTCATCAACGCAGCGCGACCGTTCGATCGCATAGGGGTAATCACCTTTGCTGGTCGTCCAACCGTGGTATCGCCATTGACACTGGACCGGCAGGCTTTACGCCAGCGCGTCAATGCCATCGATACCGAAGCAGGTGACACAAAGCTCTACGACGCGACTGACTTTGCCTTAACACAATTACTGCGAGACACGAAAAACGCGCGCCGCACTGCGGTTGTGCTGATGAGCGACGGCTTGGACGGCAGTATACCCGGCGTGCAGGGCGATGGGTCGAAACTGCCTTACACCGATCTCGTCAATCGAGTTCGTGAGTTTGATGGGGTGCTTTACACCTTGTGGCTCAACACAGAATATGAAGCGCTCAGTCCGCTGGACACCCAACCCGAAGCGTTTGATGCTGGTTATGACCGCATGAAGGAAATGGCGGATTCAGGCGGCGGTACATTCTATGAGGTGGAACGCCTGGAGGATTTGGCTGGCGCATACGAACGTGTAGTTGCCGATCTCGGCACGGTGTACAGTCTGGCTTACCGCCCTTCAGATAAAACGCGTGACGGGAAGTGGCGCGCCATCCGCGTCGCGGTCAATCGACCGAACGCCGTCGCGCGCGGCAAGCGTGGCTACTATGCGAATTAAGTCTAACTGACTACGCGGAAATGCTTGTAAATGATTTGGGGACGACTATAATGAAATCGCCTAAAGGATCGATTGGATCGCCGGCCATACCAAAGGAACTATCATGAAAAAGCGTGTTATTTCGTTGATGCCCTTGTTGGTTGCTTCCTTCATTGTCGCCTTTCCTTTTTCGACGGCGGCGCAAAACCGGGAAAAGTTTGTTATCTCCGCACATGCTGGGGGCGTTAACGCGGTCACTGGCCGCGCTGCCTTACGATCCCACGGTAACGGCGATTGGCAACAACTCACCATTACAGAAAATTTGGAGACCGGCGATGTCGTAAGAACTGGCTTAGATGGGCGCGTTGAGATGCTGCTCAATCCCGGCTCGTATTTGCGTATCGGTGAGAACTCTGAAATTGAGCTGACCGACAATTCTCTTGAAAACCTGGAGATCCGCCTGGTTCGGGGCACGGCGATAGTGGAAGTTACCGGCACCGACGATACTGAACTACTGATCAATATTGCGACGCCCCATACGCGCATGGCCATCGTGCGACGCGGACTTTATCGCGTGAACGTGGTTCCCGGCGATGCCACCGAGTTGATCGTCCGCAAAGGACGCGTGTTGCTGGAACCAACGCACACAAAAATCAAAGGCGGCGATAAGGTAATTTTCAACGACAACTCATTCTTCGTTGCGAAGCTGAAAAAGAGCGAGAAGACGCGAGACGACCTTGAAGCCTGGAGCAAAGGGCGGGCGGAAACATTGGCGAGAGCAAACAGCAGGCTTTCTGGTCGGGCGCTCACCACCTTAATCGCTTCGTACCGGAGCGATTGGTGGCTATCCAATTTCAGTGGTAGAGCGGGCTTTTGGCTTTATGATTCAGGTGGCGGCTTTTATACATTTTTCCCATTCTCCTATGGGTGCGGATCTCCATATGGCACGTACTACGGTAGTTCACTCTACGGAACGATCTACCGCAACCCGTCATTGGGCTGGCCCGCTTCAGGAGGTTCAGGCGGTGCAGGGAGTGGTACAGGGAACGGTGTGGGTAGTGGAACTGGAGGAAACTCCAACAATGTGCCGCCGCCACCGGCCAACCCCATTTCTGAATCTCCGCGAGGGCGCGACATGCGCACGACCGGGCCGGCTAACGCCCATCGGCCGGATAATCCCTAAAACAAATCAAAGAGCTGAAACATTTTCGGCGGAGAGGCGGCGCAACTCTTCATCCACCAGATTCCTTACTTCACTTGGTTTCAAGCCTGAAAGAACGAGTTGAGTCAGTGCTGCAGTTAGCTGGCTGCGCGTATGATCCGCAATCGGCTCCTTGAGGACTCGGGAGACGACCAGGGCACCGGCGCCGTGTCTGACCTTTACTAACCCTTCTTTTTGAAGTCGTCGATAGGCAAAAGCGACCGTGTTCAAGTTTACGCCCAGGTCGGCAGCCACCTGGCGGACTGGTGGCAAAAAAGTTCCTTGAGAGAGTTCGCCGGTGGCTATCAGGCCCTTAATTTCATCAACAACTTGCTGATAAATTGGCCTGCGGTCTTTTTCGTCTACGGTTATGTACATGAGTGTCGATTGACTGTATACACCAGACAATAGGGTTTTGTAAAGGATTAATCACGTTCGAGGGGCAAGTTTATCCGCAAGAACAAGAGCTGAACGACTAATTGCGGCTATGCCGCCGGGCGAAGTGGTGTCGCTGACGATGAAAAGGTTCGGTAGGGAAGTAAAGTATGAGGGTTGGCCTTCCCAGAATTGTGACGCGATAGGTACGACGTTGCCAACCATCCCCAGCTTTCGCCTGGTTGAATCGTAATAGCCTCGCGGGTTGACGCTGTCGATTACTTCTACACTGCTTCCCAGTTCAGGTAATGCCGAATGCAAGCGGGCCCAGCAGGCCTCAAGCATTTGTTGGTCCTTTGCTTCCGATTCCTCTTCGTTTGAATGGAATGAAAACCAATCGTCCACGTTCGTGAAGGCATGAACTGTTACGGCGCGCTTTCCTGCAGGCGCTCTCGGGTCCCAGCTGGGAGCAGTGTTAAAGAACAGCTGGTTATTCTCAGGACAGTACGTGTCGTTGTCTTGCCAATCAGTCAATGTAAGAAGTCGATCCGAACCAAGCGTGTCGGTTTGATAGTCAAGCGAAAGGAAAAGCAAATATGCACCCCAACCACGGAGAGTTTGCAGTGACTTTCTTATTTCGGGCGGCGTGCGGTTGAGTCCGACCAACTTTCCGTAAGTGTCCCACACCGTTAGATTGCTGACGATCGCTCTGGTTGCAGCTATTTTCTCGCCGCTTAATAGATCGACGCCAACCGCGCTGCCTGCTGAGTCGTAGGCCAATCTCAGGACCGGCGAGTTCAACCTAATGGAGCCGCCGCTGGTTCTAATGGATTCTGCCAGTCGTGCCACCAGCGTTGCACTGCCGCCGCGGATGGCAAACATCTCCTGGCATACTTCATTCAGCGTGAGAGATGCCTGCAGGTAAGGCACTTCGTTGCTGTTGCCCTGCGCCAGGGTTTGCAGTTGCGCATCAACGAAGCGACGAAAACGTACTGACAGACCGTTGAGGTGGGCGGCGACTGAATCACCCGAAGACGCAAGTATGTTTGCACCAACCTTGCCTTTACCGAGCAGTTTATAGACGCGCCTGACTTTCGCTGCCGAAAGTAGATCCGGGCTCTGTTGCAGTAATTGCCGCAGGCCCACGCCGGCAAGGTTCAATTTCCGATAAAAGCCAATCGCGGCTTCGGCACACTCCGGGAAAACTTCGCGCAAGTTCTGCTCAAACCGCTCAACGTCTTTTCTTACGACGACTTCAGAATGATCGGGGAGTCTGACAAGATAAGTCGGGTCGAGTGGCCGGGCCTCCGGAGGCGCAACCGGCAGTTCGGAGAAGATGCGTTGATGGATTTCATCAGGGCCCCATGAAGAATAGAGTCCATGGCCCTGCTCAAATGTGAAGCCAAATTTATCAAAGCTCGCCGCGCACCCGCCAACATCCGGTTGACGTTCGAAAAGGCAAACATTCATGCCGCGTTGCGCGAGCAAGGCAGCCACCGTCAATCCGCCAATGCCACCGCCAACAACAACAACTTCACAGTCCATCTGTCAGCGAATAAGGTGAATCAACGGTAGCAGAATAAAAGTGGGATTCACCGGCTCACTCCCGGGAAGAATCTTTTGCGCGTAAGGTTCGGCAATCAACAGCACCGCCTGAATGCCGTTGAAAACAAGATGAATGATGATACATGGCAGCAAGCGATGCGTGTAGGCGCGAACCAGCGTTAGCGCAATACTCAACAGCGCGACCGCAGCGATCACCCCAGCGTTTGGCCAATATTGTGGGACGTGAATGATCGTAAAGAGCGCTAGCACGAGACAAACTGCCGCCGGCGCACCGGCCAGCTTTTGCAGTGGTGCATAAAGCACGCCGCGATACATAAACTCTTCGACAAATGGCGCGGTGGCAACCGCCAGGAGTGAAATCGTGTAACGCGCCGCCAACGAACTGTTAATGATCTGTTCAAGTTGGGTGGGCTTTGCGGAACCCAACACCCACGCGAGCGTCGAGCCAACAATGAATAAGCCGACACCTAACGCCACCCAGAGCCAGATTTCCAATTTTCCTGACCAACTCCAGCCGATAGTGCGCCAAAATGGTTTTTGGCCAAATCGTGTAACTACCGCCCATATTAGAACCAAGGTGAGCAAATGGCTGGGCAAGAGTGCAACTACCTGAAGCAGCACGGCGGTCCTGTCGTTAAGCGCCAGCACAGCCAATGCTTTCACATAGTTTGGGTCACTGGTATGCAACCCTTTGCTTGAAGCATAGGGCAACAGAAACAACAGCGGCATGACCACTATCAACACCATGCTCGCAATCCAAACAAAAAACGCCGAGCCTACGCCCCAGGCAGGATCGTCAGCATTCACCACGGGTGGTGGCACACCGGCGCCGAAGTCCCGCGGCAGATATGATTTCGGATCGTCGGCAAGATCGATTGCCGCCGCTTCGTTGGAATTAAACACGATGAGTGGCAGTTTATGAGGTTGTTTTGCCGTGGTCAAACCTGAAGCTCGTTGCAATTTGTCGGAACCAAAAGGGCTTTAGACCGCCGGATAGCCAGTTTCAAACATTGGTGGTCCAACTCGAGGCGCTGCCAGCATGACGCCAATGATTGTTTTCGCGTCTTCGATCTCACCGGTAGTGATCATGCTTAGCGCTTGAGAAAACGGGATGCGAACAACTTCGATAATCTCGTCGTCTTCCAGTTGTTGCGTAGTTTCAGTTAAGTCGGTGGCCAAATAAACCCACATTTTCTCTTCGCAAAAACCCGGGGTGACGAAGAACTCCGATAGTTTCTCCATACGCCCTGCGGTGCAGCCAAGTTCTTCTTCCAACTCACGCGCCGCACCTTCTTCCGGCGCTTCGCCGCGTTTCAAAGTGCCAGCTGGAACCTCGAGCAGGTAACGAACGGCGGGGTGGCGATACTGGCGCACCAGAGCCAACGTGCCATCCTCAAACACGGGAACGATTACCGCGCTGCCCGGATGATGGACTGTTTCACGTTGGTAAGTTTTATCAGCTTCGCGAATCGTGTCCACGGTCACGTCGAAAACTCGACCGTGAAAAATTTCTTTGCTATCCAGAATCTGAGGACAGTCTGCGGACGTCATTTGCTATTCCTTCCCGGATCGAAACGTTGTCTACGAGTGTTTAGCTGTTAAGGTCGAAGCGTTCAATATTGCTTTGACCTCGCCCAACAAATAAAGCGAACCGGTGATGCAGGTGAGGCCTTCGGATGATGTTACTTCATTCGTCTTCGTAAGCGCTTCGCTAACCGAGCGCGTGACAAAAACGTTAGGCGCGCCCGAGGCGGCCGCTATTTCCCGGAGTTCTTCAGCGCTTGCGCTTCGCGGATTATCAACCTGGGTTAATACAACTCGAGCAGCCGCAGGGAAGAGAATCGCGGCCATCTCTTCGAGGCTTTTGTCGCGCATGGCACCAAACACCAGCGTCAACGGAACCTTAACGAACTCGTCCAGGTAGCTACGTAGAGTCTGGGCCGCAGATGGATTGTGGGCGCCGTCCAACAAAAATCCGTCGAGCATTTCCAGCCTTCCTGCATGGTTCGCAGTTTGGATACCAGCAACGATTGCTGTAGTCGCAATTTTCCATCCCTGCTGGTTTAGTGCTTCAGCGATTCGAATCGCGGTTGCGGCGTTCTCGATTTGATGTTTGCCACGCAGGCCAAGGCTTATCGATTCATAGCGCCCGATTTTTGTCTGAAGTGTAACCGTAAAGCGGCCATCGACAGTCGTCCCCTTAATCAAAGCCTCGTAATCAGCCAGCAAAGGTTGAACTTCGCTTTCAGCCGCGCGTTGCCGAATCACTTCAAGCGCTTCTCGTTGCTGCGGCGCAATTATGGCCGAAGTGCCAGGTCGAATAATCGCGGCTTTCTCGGCAGTGATTTCCCGGAGCGTTGCGCCAAGATATTCCTGATGGTCCAGGGCGATGGGAGTGATTGCGACGATTCCCGCACCCGCAACAGTCGTCGCATCCAATCTGCCACCCAGACCGGTCTCGAGGATTGCCAGCTCGACCCCGGCTTCTTTAAAGGCAAGCAACGCGATCGCGGTGACGTGTTCAAAGAAAGTTGGTAACGCTTCCAGTTTTCCTTGTGCGACTAAACTTTCCGCTGTGCCCTTGACCTGTGTTGCAAGTCTTGCAAACTCGGGCTCAGTAATATCCGTATCCGCAATCTTGATTCTTTCTGTGATTGAGATCAGGTGAGGGGAAGTAAAGAGACCGGTTCGTAGTCCAGCTCGACGGCAAATCGAATCGAGCATTGCAGCGGTCGAACCTTTGCCGTTCGTTCCGGCAATTTGTACCGATGCAAACGAATGATGAGGATCGCCGAGAGCCTCAAGCAGCAACTGGGTGTTTTTGAGTCCCAGCTTCATGGCCAGCGTTTCGTGGCCCAGACTTAAGAGATAGGAAAGAGTTTCTTTAAACTCCATTGAAAATACCCGGCCGGCCAGTCTGGAAGTGAGGTAATTTCGAAATGAGTTAGTCGCCCGAAATCGCGCGCGAGCGTAATCGATCCATTTCTGATGCGCCCGTGATTTCCGGATTCAGCATGAAATTCAGCAGTTTCGTCACGTAGCCGCGCAACTCCCGGCGATCCACGATGGCATCCACCATGCCATGGTCCAACAGAAATTCTGAGCGCTGAAAATCTTTCGGCAGTTTTTGTCGAATTGTTTGTTCGATGACACGCGGACCGGCAAATCCTATCAACGCTTTCGGCTCAGCGATCACGATGTCTCCCAACATCGCAAAGCTCGCGGTTACGCCGCCGGTAGTTGGATCAGTTAGAACAGAGATGAACGGCAGTTGCGCTTCGTCCAGTGCGGCCAGCGCCGCGGCTATTTTTGCCATCTGCATCAGCGACAGCGCGCCTTCCTGCATGCGCGCTCCACCCGATGCGGAAAAGAGGACCAGCGCCGCATGTTCCTTCAAGCTGTGTTCAATCAGCCGAGTAACCTTTTCGCCAACGGCCGAACCCATGGAGCCGCCGATGAATGACATGTCCATAGCGCCGGCGAACACAGGATGATCGGCAACTTTGCCTCGGCCGCTCACTATCGCTTCAGGAACGCCTGAACTTTTTATTGCTTGTTTCAGACGTTGCTTATATGGCTTGGTGTCAACAAACTCGAGCGGATCGATTGAAATAACTTCCGCGTCCAATTCTTCATAGGCGCCGCCATCAAACAAGAGGGCCAGGCGTTCGCGCGCGCCAATGCGGAAGTGATGACCACACTTAGGACAAACCTGTAACGACTCGTCAAGGTCACGCTTGTAGAGATGCGCTTCGCATTCGTCGCATTTGACGAACACGTTTTCGGTTTTGACGACGCGCTCCTCGGGGGGCACCGCTTCGATCTGTTTACTTTTTTTGCTAAACCAGGGCATGGCAAGTCAGTTCAGGAAAAGCTGTTGCAATGATTTGTCGGGATGGAACAGAGCCTAGCACATAAGGCATGACGCATGAAGGATGCAGGCAAAAAAAGTGGACCTGCTCTGGTGCTACCCCCATTTTCACAGGCGATTTATCAGAATTCGATGCCCTGCTGGGCGCGGATGCCGGCGTTAAAAGGATGCTTAATCTCTTTCATCTCAGTGACCAGATCGGCCGCCGCAATAAGCTCTGCGGGGGCGTCGCGGCCAGTGACGACGATATGTAGAGCCGGTTGAGAAGCGCGGACACTCTGAATTTCTTCCAGCACTTCCGCCAGCGGCAGCAGGTCATAACTGAGCACGTAAACCAGTTCATCGAAGACGAGCAGGTCATAGTCGCCACTGCGCAACTTTTCCACGCAAAGGTTCCACGTCTCGCGGGCCGTGGCGCGATCCTGGTCCGGGTTCTTGGTGTCCCAGGTGAAGCCGTCGCCCATGGTATGCACTTCGATGCCCAGCTTTTCCGCTGCTTCATGTTCGCCGTAGCGATCGTTGCGCGACTTCATAAACTGAATCATGCAACACTTCAAACCGCGGCCCGCGGCACGCATCATCAAGCCCAGCGCGCTGGTTGTCTTGCCCTTGCCATTGCCGGTATGGACCATCAAGAGGCCGCGCGTCTGCTCCTGGTAGTCCTTGCGACGCCACTTGTATTTTTTTTCTTTGGAAGACATTGGAAAGGCGGGAGTCAGAAAACAGAATTCAGAAAACAGAATTCGGCATTCTGACTCCTGAATTCTGTCTCCTGCCTACTCACTAATCAGCGCATCTTCGGTGATGTCAGCCAAGCCATTCGCTCGTTCCACCGCATCCTGCAGCAGCGCAATAATTTTTTCTTCCGCTTCTTCCCAGGTGCCGCGCAGCGTGCAGCCCGCCGCGTTGCGATGGCCGCCGCCGCCAAACTTTTCTGCCACCTTGGCGACGTTAACTTCGCCTTTGGAACGCAAGCTGGTGCGATAAACTCCCGGCTCCGATTCCCTGAGCATCGCGACTGCTTCAACCTCACCGACGGTCAAGGGATAGTTAACAAATCCATCCGCGTCTTCGTCCGACGAGTGCGCAGTGTGTTGCATCTCGAGAGTGTGTCGCAGTAATGCGACCTTACCGGTTGAATCACGCCGGGCCGTTGAAAGCACTGCGCCCATTAGCTGAATGCGGCTCCAGGGATAACTGGCAAAGACAGCCTCGGCCACTTTGGCCGGTTTCACTCCGGTACGCAACAGTTCCGAAGCGACTTTGAAGGTCCGCTCAGTTGTGTTCGAGAAATGGAATGAGCCGGTGTCGGTGATCAGGGCGGTGTAGACGCATTCAGCAATTTCTTTCGTCACGCGCACGCCGGTGGCTTTACAGAGGTTGTAAATCATTTCCCCGACGGCTGAGGCCGTTGAATCGATCCAGTTGATTTTGCCAAACAGCGCTGTGGTCGAGTGGTGATCGATATTGACGACGAATTGCTTTTCGAGCTCCTCGAGCCCGGGGCGCGTGACGTCGGAACATTCGATAACAAACACGGCGTGATAAGAATTATCCACTGCCGGCGTAACCCGAACATTTTTGGCTCCCGGCAACTGCTGGTAGGCATGCGGGACCGGGTCGCGCATGATTACCTCAACATCCTTATCAAGAGCGCGTAGTAACCAGTAGAGGCCCAACGACGATCCCAGGCTGTCGCCATCCGGACGGCGGTGAGAGGTAATGGCAAATTTTCGCTTCGATTCGATCAGCTCGACGACTTGACTAAGCATTGTCTTAAGTGGCACAGACTTTAGTCTGTGGTTGGCTTTGGTAACACAGACTAAAGTCTATGCCACTAACACAGACTAAAGTCTGTGCTACTGTTCATCCTTCCTCGTAGATTCCTTTTCAATCTGGTACAGCAAATGGTCCACACGTTCTCCCTGTTCTTCGATGAGGTCCCTCACAAAATGAATCTCCGGTGTGCGGGGCAGGTTGAGCAAAAGTCCGAGTTGTTTACGAACGTAAGGTGCGGCGTGACGCAGAGCACTGAGCGCAGCTTGATGTTCCTTCTCATCTCCCGCAATCGTAACGTAGACGCGCGCGTCGCGCAGGTTGTCTGAAAGCCGAACGTCCGTTACGGTCACCATCGTTAACCGCGGGTCTTCGAGTTCGAAGCCGACGATCTGCGAGATTTCTTCACGAAGAATATCTGCAACTCTCTCTGAACGACGCATAACCAGTAGGCAGGAGCAGGTGGCAGTAGGCAGAGAGACGTCCGTTACCTGCCACCTGCTGCTGCCGTCTGCCTCCTTACAACTCCGTGGCGGCAACCTTCTCGACTATATACGCTTCGATCTGGTCGCCGACCTTGACGTCATTAAAGTTTTCCAGGCCAATGCCACACTCGAAACCTTCACGCACTTCCGATACGTCGTCTTTGAAACGACGCAGCGAAGCAATGTTACCTTCCCAACTGACCACGCCATCGCGAATCAATCGCGCGCGCGCGTTGCGGCGAATGTTGCCGTCGATAACCATCGAACCGGCAACCACACCTGCTTTGGGAACGCGGAAAACTTCGCGCACGTCCGCCTTGCCGATGATGCGCTCTTTTTCAATGGCCTCGAGCATGCCGATCATCGCCGCACGAATCTCTTCTTCGACTTTGTAAATGATCGAGTGCAGCCGTATGTCCACACTCTCCTGCTTCGCGAGATCCGCGGCGCGCGCTCCCGGCCTCACGTTGAAACCGATTACCACTACGGCAGATACGGCCGAGCCGGCTTGCGTAGCTGAAGCCAGCAACACGTCAGACTCAGTAATCGCACCCACACCGGAACGAATCACTTTCACCTTAACGCGATCGGTGGAAAGTTTTTGCAGCGTAGATTTAAGAACTTCGACTGAACCTTGTACGTCTGCCTTGATGACCACCAGAAGTTCCTTAACTTCGGTTTCGCCCAGCGCTTCGATACCGCGCTTGGTCGATTGCATCAACGTCGCCTGGCGGCTCAGCATCTGCCGGTGCCCCGATATTTGTTGGGCGCGCGTGATGTCGGCGACTACCTGAAAACTTTCACCCGCTTGCGGCACGCCCTGCAGTCCGAGCACTTCAACCGGTGTGGCCGGCGCTGCTTCGGTGATTGCTTCGCCCTTATCGTTGAACATCGCGCGTACGCGTCCAAAGATCTGGCCAACGATGAATGGTTCGTGAATATGCAGCGTGCCCTGTTGCACCAGGACCGTTGCAACGGCGCCACGGCCGCGATCCAATTTCGCTTCCAACACCACACCCGATGCGAGACGCGTCGGACTAGCGCGCAGGTTGAGAATGTCCGAAGTCAGCAGGATCGTTTCCAGCAACGTGTCGAGATTCTGGCGTTTCTTGGCCGAGACCTGAACAATTTCAGTTTCACCGCCCCATTCAACGGGCGACAAACCGTGCTGGGCCAATTCCTGTCGAACGCGATCGGGGTTTGCATCGGGCTTATCGATCTTATTAATCGCCACCACGATCGGCACATTAGCCGCGCGCGAGTGTTCGATGGCTTCAATGGTTTGCGGCATGACACCATCGTCCGCAGCAACTACCAGCACAACCACGTCGGTTGCTTTCGCGCCGCGCGCGCGCATCAGGGTGAACGCTTCGTGACCCGGCGTATCGAGAAAGACCACGCGGCGAAACTCCCCGGGATTGTCCGGGCTGGGCACCTGCACGCTATAGGCGCCAATATGCTGTGTGATACCGCCGGCCTCGCCAGCCGCGACTTCAGTAGTGCGAATCG
>DASQPM010000288.1:0-2266 GCA_035643935.1 Pyrinomonadaceae bacterium
TCGATGGACTTTGGCAACTGATCCTCAGGCAGCTCCACTTCCATTGTTACTTCGAACAGATGTGAAACTGGACGTGGCATTGCCAGGCGATAGGCAATGGAACGCAGCGGCTGTTCTGGTTGAGCAAGTGTGAAAGCAGCGGACGAAAGGAGTAACGAAAGCAGTAATAAGCTGCGGATAAATTTATTTCGCGGAATGCAGTCCATGAAGTTTCCTAAAGCCGTTGCAGCCAAAAGTTAGGCAAGCAGTCGCGGATTATGTTGGTTTTCACGAAAGGCTGTCAAAGAACACCGGTTTGTAGTCATTCAACTAAGGATTTCAACTCAACCGAAGTAACCTCATGGTCGGGACCTTCCCAACCCTGAGACTACTCTGCTCATACACTCTACTTGCAAGTCGTTGGCAGTTACACTATTAATCAAATCAATCATGCCGGTAACTGAACGCCTTTATTACAACGATTCTCATTTGATCGAATTCGACGCTCGTGTTGTGGAAATTTCGGAACGCGTCAGCGGCTGGACCGCGGTGACCTTGGATCGCACGGCGTTTTATCCAACTGGCGGCGGACAGCCGAGTGACACCGGAACGCTCAACGGCGTGCGGGTTGTTGAGTGCATCGACGACGAAAACAACGGTGTGCTGCATGTGATTCAGGGGCGGCCGCCCGAAATTGGCGCAGCGGTAAAAGGACGGGTTGATTGGTTGCGGCGTTTAGACCACATTCAGCAACACACCGGCCAGCATATTCTTTCGCAGGCTTTTGTCACTCTCTTTAAGGGACCCACAAAAGGTTTTCGCGTATTGGGTGACTGCTGCGAGATCGACGTTGAGTTGGCAAACTCGAGCGACGAGGTGATCGAGCGCGCTGTGGAATTGGCCAACAATGTCATCTGGGAAGATCGACTTATCACGATTCAAACCGTCACCGCCCAAGCAGCGGCCGATTTGCCTCTGCGAAAGGAACCATCGCGCGACGGTGATTTGAGGGTGATTGAAATCGAAGGGTTCGACTTGACGCCTTGCGGCGGCACGCACGCGTATCGCACGGGAGAGGTCGGAATGATCGTCGTGCGATCCTGGGAACGCGCGAAAGGCTTAACCCGCATTGAGTTTGTTTCCGGCATGCGCGCGCTCGCTGAGTATCGCCTCGCTAACAGAACAGCGAGCGAAGTGGCTTCTCTTTTCAGTTGCGCGCGAGCTGATACGGTGAGTCTCGCTGCGAGAATGGTCGATGAGAACAAGGAGCTTCACCGGCGCGTGCGCTCGCTCGAAGAGATCGCTGCCCGCGTCGAAGCGGAGCAACTACTGACTGAAGCCTCACCAAACGCAGCCGGTATTCGCGTTGTCATCAAGATTCTTGATAGTCGCGACGCTGAATCGCTGAAGCATCTTACTCAGGCGCTGATTGCTCATCCGAAGACGATCGCTCTTCTGGGTTCGCGTGACCAGCAAGCAGCACGTTTGGTCTTCGCCAGATCTGCCGATGCGCCTGGCGACATGAATGCGTTGATGAAAGAAGCGTGCGTGTTGCTTGACGGGCGCGGCGGAGGTAAGCCGGATATGGCCCAGGGCGGCGGTAAAAACGTAGAGCGGCTGACTGAGGCGCTTGAACGTGCAAGCTCCTTGCTAGGATCACCGACCTCTCGTCCGCAATGAGTGCGGAAGGCGCGCACTGATCTGCCGCTTCAACCCGAAACTTGAAACTCGAAACTCGAAACTGTATTCTCGTGCGCGTGGGGCAGTAGCTCAGTTGGCAGAGCGCCGCGTTCGCAATGCGGAGGCCAGGAGTTCGACCCTCCTCTGCTCCACCATAAGGCACATCGCACCAAGGATTTAGCGCGACATATTACAACTGACGAGTTTCCTGAAATGACCAATACGTGGCCAATTTTTTCGGGCTTCAAGGCATCTTTAATGCTCCCCACTACACAGCAATAGTCCTCCGCGTGCGCGCGGAGGTCGGGCTTCGCTTACTGCGCTTCCTGCGCCAGCCGCGCGAACTCATGTAATTCGACCGCGTTTAGATCGGAGACGGCCCAATAGTCCATGCTCGAGTTGGTCCAATGCAGGAGGTTAAATCCCTGACGTTTCGTAGCGACCTCGCCGGTATTATTGCCTTGCTCAACCGGCCAGATATACAGATTGATGTAATGCTTTTGGCGCTGGTAGATAAGCGCGGCGACTGCTCTGTTGTTTAGGTACTCCAACCGGCCACCCATAAGCGGGAATCCCTGGCTGGAAAAGTCCTTAACTGGAGGAGCGA
>DASQPM010000289.1:0-14063 GCA_035643935.1 Pyrinomonadaceae bacterium
CATAGCAATTGTCGGTTCGCGCAAATGTTCTACTTATGGTCAGAACGCAGCTTTGATGCTTGCACGCGATTTGGCCCAGCGCGGCGTGACAATTGTTTCAGGCTTTGCGCGTGGCATAGACGCGGCCGCGCATCGCGGTGCGATTGAAGGCGGAGGCCGCACGGTAGGTGTGCTCGGCACCGGCATCGATGAAGTTTATCCGCGCGATCACAAAAAGCTGGCAGATGAAATTTTAGAACGAGGTGGCGCGCTGGTTTCGCAGTTTCCATTAGCGACGCCGCCGGTCTCGGAAAACTTTCCTTATCGAAACCGCATCATTAGCGGACTGAGCCTGGGCGTGGTAGTTGTAGAAGCGGCGGAGAATTCAGGCTCATTGATAACGGCACGCTTGGCTATTGAGCAAAACCGGGAAGTATTTGCAGTTCCCGGAAACATTACTTCGCGCACCTCGTTTGGCACAAATTATTTGATTAAGGGCGCGGGCGCCAAGCTGGTGCAGCAGTGGCAGGACATCGCGGCTGAGCTGCCGCCGCAGATCGCGGCGAGATTATTGCCGCCGCCACTTGGCGCAAAAAAGAAAGAGAAATCGCTGGCGGATCAACTGGCGATGGTGCCACAAGGCTTAACCGGATTTGAGAACTCTGTTTTCAAATTACTGTCCGCAGACGACCCGGCGCACATCGATGCTTTGGTTGATCGCAGTAAGTTGTCGATATCTGATTTGACGTCGGCGTTGTTGACATTGGAAATGCGCGACCTGGTGCGAGCGCTGCCGGGCAAGTGTTTTGTGCGGAAGATGTAAAATGTATATGGGAACAACGCTAGTGCGCGAGCCAATTTCAACTCAACAGCTTCGTGACGCCGGCGAAAAACTGTATGGAGATATGGTGAAGGCCGTGGTTGATGTCGAGAAAGAAATCATGGCGGTTGGGGCTGAATTGCACGCCGACGAAGAGGCATTTCTGATTGAACAGAATTCTCGTCAGGAGAATCTGTGGGGGATTAATTTGTATACAGAGCGTGCATTCAGCGAAATGGTGGAGTTTGATTCGATGATCAACATTCGACCCAGGCAGAACAATCGGTCGCGCGGTGTCGAAGACCCTGAAATTCAGGCTCGAATTGTTCGAATTGTGCGCTCGTTAGTTGAAGAGAAGAGCAAATGACAACTTATCATCCTGACTTGGCCGCTGGCCGCTGGTTTACGATGACGCTCGCAACTCAACTGGGGAATGTCGGCAGCGAGTATGAGCGGGCATTGCGGTGGAAAGAGCGGGGTGATGACGTGCGTTTTGAGCACGCCTTTGCGCGGATGCTTGAGTTGCTGGATCTGACGATCGCTGATCCACGATGGAAGAACCATCGATTAAAAGAATTGACGCGGTTGAGAGAAGTAATCTGTGATGAACTTGTCAGTGAGACACCCGAATTTAATCACCCGAATGACTTAAGAAAGTATTTTCTGTATTTTGGAATTCTGGCTCGAAGCGAACGAGATAAAGCAGCCGATGTAGTTGTTGTGTAGTAGATAGATCGAAAATGGCAAAAAATCTAGTCATAGTTGAATCGCCGGCCAAGGCCAAGACCATTAACAAATATCTGGGAAAGGACTATCTGGTTAAGGCCTCGATAGGCCACATCAAAGATCTGCCTTCTAAAGGACTGGGAGTTGACGTCGATGATGACTTCAAACCTACTTATGAAGTAATTCCGGATTCACGCAAGCGAAACAACAAGAAGATTGTGGCTGAGCTGAAGAAAGCGGCCAAGGAAGCAGACGCCATCTACCTGGCTGCTGACCCGGATCGCGAGGGTGAAGCAATTTGCCAGCATCTGGCTGAAGAGATTGTGCCGAAGCGGCCGGCAAAGCCATATTTCCGGGTAATGTTTAATGAGATTACCAAGCGCGCGGTAAACGAAGCCTTCGATCATCCGAGAAAGATCGACGAGAACCTGGTTGATTCGCAGCAGGCCCGGCGAGTGCTGGATCGTCTGGTTGGCTACAAAGTCTCGCCGCTGCTTTGTCGCACGGTAGGAGGCAGGCTGAGCGCGGGTCGCGTGCAATCAGTGGCGCTGCGCATGGTGGTTGAGCGCGAACGCGAAATCGAAAAGTTTATCAAGACTGAGTACTGGACGATTGCGGCAAATCTCGGAGCCAAACTGCCACCCGCTTTCGATGCGCGTCTGTTCAAGATTGGCGAGCAAACGGTAAAGACCGGCGGGTTTGATCAGGAACCCAAAAAGAACGAGATCCTGATCGGCAACGAAGCGAATGCAACTGAGATCGTAGCCGAAGCGGGACAGCAAACACTCGTTGTCAGTGAAGTCACGCGCAAAGAGCGCAAGCGCAATCCGGTCCCGCCTTTCATCACCTCGAAGTTGCAGCAGGAAGCGGCGCGCAAACTCGGCTTTGCCGTGAAGCGCACGATGATGATTGCGCAAAAGCTTTACGAAGGCGTTGAGCTTGGCTCGGAAGGCTCCGTGGGCTTGATTACCTACATGCGCACCGACTCGACGCGCGTTTCCGACGCGGCCTTGCAAGAGGCGCGCGATTTCATCAGCAAGCAATATGGCGCGCCTTACCTTCCGGAAAAAGCGATTCATTATCGATCGAAGAAAGATGCGCAGGACGCGCACGAGGCGATCCGGCCGACGGAAGTGACACGCACGCCCGACTCGCTGGCCCAGTATCTTAATAAGGACGAGTTGAAACTCTATCGCTTGATCTGGCAACGGTTCGTCGCTTCGCAGATGACGCCGGCGATATTTGATCAGACGACGATTGATATTGCCGCCGGGCGTTTCATCTTCCGCGCCACCGGCTCGGTGCAAAAATTTGATGGCTTCCTCAAGCTTTATCAGGAAGGCCGCGACGAGAAAACTGAAGAGGATGAAGAAGCCGAGCGCACTCTGCCAAATGTGGAGAAAGGCGAAACGCTCGCGCTCAACCGGATCACGCCGGAGCAACACTTCACCGATCCGCCGCCGCGCTTTACTGAGGCGACCCTTGTCAAGGCGCTTGAAGAAAAGGGAATCGGCCGGCCGTCAACTTATGCGGCCATCATGACCACCATTCAGGCGCGCGAATATGTTGAAAAACTTGAAGGGCGTTTCCATCCAACGGCGCTGGGAAAGACCGTTAACGATCTGTTGATCGAAGGCGGCTTTGACGATCTGTTTAATGAAACTTACACAGCGCGCATGGAAGAGGAACTCGATTCGATCGAGGAGGGCAAACTGAAGTGGACGGACGCGCTGCACGAGTTCTACGGGAAGTTTGCCGAGGACCTGAACAAATTCAAGCTGCACATCAAGGACATCAAAGAAACCGACACGCCTACAGATGAAGTCTGTCTGAAATGCGAAACACCAGGCATGGTCCAGAAGTGGGGACGCTTTGGAAAATATCTGAAGTGTTTGAACTGTGGCGCGACGCGCGATGCAGAACCACAAGCCGGGGCCAATGGAAATGCATCTGGAACAGACGGCGGCGCAACTGAGGAAGCGGCAGAGCCCGAAGTTTGTGAGTTGTGCGGCAAACCGATGCAACTGAAACGCGGCCGCTTTGGTCCCTTCCTTGGCTGCACCGGTTATCCGGAATGCCGCAACATTCGCAAGATCGCCAAGAGCGGTGTGGCCGCTCCGGCGCCTATTCCTTTGGACGAAAAATGTCCCCTCGATGGCGCGCAACTGGTGAGACGGTTCGGTCGCTTCGGCGAGTTCATCTCCTGCTCAAATTATCCGAAGTGCAAATACATCAAGCAGGAATTGACGGGCGTTAAGTGCTCGCGGCCCGGCTGTAAAGGCGATTTGGTTGTCAAAAAATCCAAACGCGGCAAAGTGTTTTACGGTTGCTCAGCTTATCCCGACTGCGATCGCGTTTACTGGGACAAGCCCGTGCTGGAAACTTGTCCAAAATGCAACGCGCCTTTTCTGCTCGAAAAGACTACCAAGAAGCAAGGCACATTTCGTTATTGCACCAACACCGAGTGCGGTTATCGCTCGAATGAGTCTGAAGTGAGCGAAGCGCCTAAAGAAAAATCCAGGCCGAAAAAGACAGCCCGGATGAGGTAGGTGGATCAGTTTGATGTTAGATAAGTTCTAGCTTGTCGAAGAATGCGACAAACTCAAGTTTGTCGAACATAAGAAAGGCGAGCCCTGCTGCTCGCCTTTTCTTTTAGAAGTCTCTCTTCTAAAACTCTCTCGCCTCTGCCAGTGAAGGTTCATGACTACTGCGGGACACTTTGTTCGGCGCCCATCGACGGAGTCTTCTTAGAAAGATCCACTCCAATCCAGCCTTTGATCTTTTTTAGCAGCGCCGGCAAAACAACCTGCTGTGCCGTAGTCGAGAGCTCTTCAACCAGACGATCGCCAAGCGAGCCAACTTCTTTGCTCAGCCGGTCGTACGCAGACGTTTCCTTGAAACGCTCAAGCAATCCTGGCCCATCGTCTTTGCCGTTTGTCTTCGTGGGCGATAAGGCCTTTGCAAGCGGTTCACCGACTACGGGTTGCGCCGCATAGGTGCGCATTGTTTGTGACGCGTATGGAATGTCCGCGTAATCGTCGTCGCTGAGAGCGGCGGCAATTCCATAGCCGACGAAAAATCCCACGCCAGCCGCGCCGATCGACCAGGCAACCGGTTGCTTCTTGAAGTGTTCGCGCCAGTCGAGCGCGTCCTTTACGTTTTCATATTGCTGCGCCACGTTGTCTTTGATCTCGCTGACGGTGTTGCTGATGGAATCGCGCGCCTCTTCCATGCGACGTTGCAGCGCCTCTTTCGACGCATCTTCGTCGCCGGTTTCGCGCGCCCGAGCCAAACCTAAAGTTCGTTCTTCAGCCATTGCTTGTCCTTTCTCAATTCTGCCACCGTCCGGTCGGGAACGAGGGTCTGTTTGGCCAGACGGTTCTTCATTGTGGTGACGATTATTGCGCCCACGATCAGGTAAAGCACACCCGCGGCGACAAAACAAATGGCGTACTTCGCAGGCTGGCTAATGTCTATGTTTGAGAGCAGCGTGGCGATACCAAACGCAAGCGCCACGTTCAGCAAAGCAAAGCCGATCGCCGCGATGACGCCGCCGACCGCAATCATCGCACCGCCTCGAGCGTAGTTATTCGCCTCTTCCTTCAATTCGACTTTGAGCAAACTCATCTTGGTATCGAAGAGCTGCATTACGTCGTCGCCTAAGCGGGTAAAAAGTGAAGGGAGGCTTTCGTTATCAGTTCGTGTCGACATCGCCGCCGATGTCGCACCTGTAGCTGAAGCCGCCATTGTGTGTCTCCTTTCTAGCGGGCGCGCCAATAAAAAGCTTAGCGTCGGCCGCGAATGATCAAGCCGAGCAACAGACCTGCCGCCGCCGAGATCAGAATTGCCTGACCAGGATTCTTGCGCGCATAGTCCTTTGCGTTTTCAGCAATCTCGCCGAGGTCTGCGTTTTGAAGTTCTTTTAACTTGTCACCAACAATGGTCACCTTGTCGCTGACGTAATCCTTTGCCTGGCTCGCAGCTTCCGAAATTTTCTCGCCATACTCTTGCGCGGTCTGCGCAAGTCCAGTAGCGGCGCCTGTGCCTGCATTAGCAGTGGTTGAACCTGTGCTTGAGCTGCTGGTTCCGGTTGTTCCAGGGAAATTTGTGCTTGATGTGTTTTGTGACATGTTGTCAATTCTCCTTCTTGTTTGCTGTAAATGTTGCTGCTTATTTAGTGCATGGCCTTCAGGAAGATCATATTGATCACAGTATAGCGAGCAAACAACGTGCCGAGTGTGCGACCCTCCCAACTCGCTTTCAATGCGCCGATTAAAGCGAAACAAAAGCAAGCAGTGCGGAGAATCTTGTTGTGAAAAGGTACAAGTCTGCAGTGCCTCCGGGTCGGGAACGATACAAGCCCCGGCTCTTTTGAAGCAGGCTGGCGGCTGTGCATTTTCCCGCCCGGAGCTCTTGACAGGGGCCGCCGAGTGGTGGTAAGTAAGTACTTACTTTGCGGCTCCACCAGCAGAAAAAATCATTTTTGAGTAAGCAAACAACAATAAAAACGGGCACAGCAATGCCGAATGCGTCGCGCATGTCGGCAGAAGAGCGGCGCCTGCAAATCCTCCGCGTGGCGGTGAGTCTTTTCTCTCAAAGAGGTTTCGTCGGCACCACCACCAAAGAAATTGCGCAAGCTGCGGGCGTGTCCGAAGCAATGGTTTTTCGTCACTTTGCTACCAAGCAGGAACTGTATTCCGCCATTCTCGATCACAAGGCCTGCTCGGGCGATACGATGAATCCCGAGGCAATGGTGGCCGAGGCGCTTCAGGAAAAAGACGACCGCAAGGTTTTTGAACGACTGGCAGTCGGCGCGCTCGATCACCACGAATGCGATCCCGAGTTTCAACGTTTGCTGTTGCACGCAGCGCTCGAGGGACATGAGCTGGCGCAAATGTTTTTTGAGAAGTTTGTGCGCCGGGTTTACGAACTGCTTGGCAATTACATCGCCGAACGACAGCGCGACGGCGCGATGGTGGCGATGGATCCGGCGATCATAGTGCGCGCGTTCATTGGCATGGTTATTCACCATTCATTGAACAACAATCTTTGGGACCCTAAGCGACGTTTACTGAAAATTTCCAACCAGGAAGCAGCAAAACAGTTCTCGGATATTCTGTTAAATGGCATCAGCCGGGAGGCTGCTTAGCCGCTGAAAAAATGAAGAACTTTCCGGCAATCATTTTTCGAGGAAGAAATAGATCGGTGTTATCTCCCAAGACCATTCAACTGTTGTCACTGTCTGTGCTCATGACGTTGGTGCTGCTGTTGGCCATGGCCTGCGGCGGCTCGAAAGCGAACGTAAGACAAGAGCAAGCAAACGCGCAGCCGGCGGCGGTGGATGTGACCACGGCGACCGCGATAGTTCGCGAGCTGCCGCAGTATTTTGAAGCGAACGGAAGTTTAACCGGCGACGAGCAAACAGACGTTGCGCCGCAGATGGCGGGCAAGGTAGTGGCGGTCGGCGTGGACATGGGCAGCTACGTCAAGCGTGGCCAGATGATTGTCCGGCTTGACGATGTGGACGCGAAGCTTCGCGTGCAGCAAATGCAGGCGCAGCTCGATCAGATGAAAGCTTCTTTGCGTCAGGCGGAAGAGAAGATTGGGGTCCGTCCGGGGCAATCCTTTGATCTGAATAAAATCCCGGAAGTCGGCAACGCCAAGGTTGCCCTCGATCTTGCGGAGAAGAATTTGCGCCGCTCAGAAAAGTTAATCGAATCGGGAGACATTTCGCGGTCTGTTTACGATCAGCAGAAAGCTCAGCGCGATCAGTTGCGTGAAGTTTACGAAGGGGCGCTATCGCTCGGTCGGCAAAACTATGCAGCCGTGATGACGGCGCGCGCAAATGTAGCGAGCGCTGAAAGTCAGCTCAATCTCGCGCGCCGAAACCTTTCGTATGCGGCAGTCTTGTCGCCGATTGATGGATTTGTCTCCGAGCGAACGGCCGATCTGGGCGAGTATGTGTCAACTACCTCAAAGGTCGCCACGATCGTACGCATTAATCCTTTGCGGGTCCGCATCGACATTCCGGAACAGGCAATTCCCGAAATCAGCGTGGGCCAGTCCGTTTCAATCACAACCAGTGCCTGGCCTGATAAGAATTTCAGCGGTCGTATCGCCCGCGTTTCGCCAAACGTGACGCCGGCTTCGCGCACACTGACGGTGGAAGCGGAAGTTGAAAACAGCAGCGGGGCCTTAAAGCCCGGACAGTTTGCCACCGTGAGGATTCTGCAATCGCGCGCGCAGCCCGCTGTGTTGGTGCCGGCACGTGCCGTGCGCACGGAGTCCGGCGTCAACCGGGTATTCGTGATCAAAGACGGCCATGCGCAGGAGCGCGTGGTCCAACTTGGACAGACCGAGGGCGATCTGGTGCAGATTAAGAACGGCATCGTGGGCGATGAACAGGTGGCGACCAGCAATATTGAGCAATTGGCTGATGGGATGGCTGTAAGACAATAGTGGTCCAGAGTCCAACGTCCAAAGTCCAAAGTCGGGAATCCGAGTCGCGGACATTGGACATTGGACATTGGACTTTGGACTGGCTCTGAATCGATGCAAAAGTTAGCTGAAATTTGTGTCCGGCGTCCGGTATTCGCGACGATGCTCATATTGAGCCTGACCGTCGTGGGACTTTTTTCCTACAAATCGCTGGGCGTCGATCTGTTCCCCAAGATCGACCTGCCGACGATCACGGTCACCGTGGTCAATCCCGGCGCATCGCCGCAGGAAATCGAGACTGAAATCACCGACAAGATTGAAGGTGCGGTCAACACAGTCAGCGGTATTGACGAGTTGCGTTCCACCTCAGTCGAAGGCGTTTCGCAAGTGTTCATTACCTTCCTGCTGGAAAAAAATCCGGACATCGCTGCGCAGGAAGTACGAAACAAGATTGACCTGATCGTCAATGATCTGCCGGTAACCGCTGAACAGCCGATTGTCCAGAAATTGGACACGGATGCGGCGCCGGTAGTGCGCATTGCGGTTTCAGCCCCGCGCTCGGTACGCGAAGTTACCGACATTGCCGATAAGAAAATCAAGCAACAGATCGAATCTATCAATGGCGTGGGTGATGTACAGATAATCGGCGGACGTACGCGCGAAATCGAAATTTGGGTTGATCCTGACAAGCTGCGTGCGTTCAACGTTACTGTCGCTCAAGTTGCGGATGCGGTGCGCGCCCAGAACCTGGAAGTTCCCGGCGGACGAATTGACGAAGGCACGCGCGAGCTGACCGTGCGAACGATGGGCCGCATCGTTAATCCAGCGGATTTCAACAATCTGGTGGTGGGCAACCGTGATTCTTATGCCGTAAAGCTCAGCGACGTTGGTTACGCCGAAGACGGCGCGGAAGAAGCCCGAACAGAAGCACGGCTGAATGGCCAACCGGCGGTCACCCTGGTCGTTGCCAAACAATCGGGACAGAACACAGTTGCCGTTGCAGATGCGGTGAAAGAGCGTTTACAGGAACTGCAAAAGAGGCTGCCGCCCGGCTTCCATACAAAAATAGTTGGCGATCAGTCGATCTTTATCAAGGCCTCGATCGAATCGATTCAGAGGCACTTGATTGAAGGCAGCATCCTGGCAGCCATCGTCGTTTTTCTTTTCCTTTGGAGTTTCCGCTCCACGATTATTGCCGCGCTGGCCATTCCCACTTCGTTGATTGCAACTTTTGGCCTGATGGCGGCGATGGGCTTCACGCTCAATCAAATCACGATGCTGGCGCTGACCTTGATGGTCGGTATCGTGATTGACGACGCCATCGTGGTGCTGGAAAACATTTTTCGCTTCATCGAAGAGAAGGGCATTCCACCCTTTCAAGCAGCAATCGACGGCACAAAAGAAATTGGTATGGCGGTAACCGCCACCACGCTTTCGTTGCTGGCGGTATTTCTGCCCGTTGGATTTATGGGTGGCATCGTCGGCCGCTTCATGTCTTCATTTGGTTTGACGTCTTCATTCGCGATTGCGGTTTCACTGCTTGTTTCCTTCACGCTGACACCAATGCTCGCCGCCCGCTTGATCAAGCGCAGCAGCGATAAAGAGGAAGGCGCTTTCGAACGGCGAACCGAGCCTGCCGATCATGGCTCGAAGGAGTCGCGCTTCTACCGGCCGATTGATCAAACATACAAACGAATGTTGACTTGGTCCATGGCGCATCGCTGGGTAATTGTGATTGCCTGCGCGATCGTCATTGTCAGCATCGTGCCGCTATTCATGTTAGTAGGAAAGAATTTTCTGCCGGTTGATGACCAGTCGCAGTTTGAACTCAACGTGCGCGCGCCTGAAGGCTACACGCTGGCTGCGACTTCAGCGCTGGCCGAACGGATTTCTGCGGACGTGCGCAAGTTGCCGGGTGTTACCGACACGTTGACTACGATTGGCGGTGGTCAACAGGAGCAGGTAAACGTAGCGTCGATTTACGTCAAGCTACAGCCAATCGAGAATCGCAGGGTAACGCAGGCTGATCTGATGTTGCGGGCGCGTTCTGAAATTCTGGCGAAGTACGTAAAGGAATATCCCGGACAACTGCGCACCAGCGTGCAGCAGGTTGCGGCCATATCCGGCGGCGGCTTTCGCAACGCCGACATTCAATACGTTATCGGCGGTCCGGATCTCGACAAGTTAACGAAGTATTCGGACGCGTTACTGGCAAAGATGAAAACGATTCCTGATGTGGTTGACGTTGATTCAACGCTGATCACCGGGAAGCCTGAGCTGCGCGTGGTCATCGATCGCGCCCGCGCGGCGGACCTCGGGGTCCGCGTAGCAGACATCGCGCAGGCCCTGAACACGCTGGTTGCTGGGCAAAAAGTTTCGACCTTCAATGCCGGCACCGATCAGTACAACGTTCGCGTGCGCGCCGTCGGCCAATATCGATCGAGCGTCGAAGGTCTCAATCGCATGATCGTTTCTTCGTCGAAGATTGGTTGGGTCAGCGTTGACAATCTGGTGAAGGTTCAAGAAGGCACCGGGCCTTCGGCAATCGATCGTCTCAACCGGCAACGACAGGTGACACTGCTGGCCAATGTGAAACCGGGCGGATCGCAGGCAGCCGTGATCACCAAGATGAACCAGTTTGCCAGGGAAACAAACATCGACCCCGCGTATTCAACAGGTTTGGCCGGACGCTCGAAAGAGTTGGGACGCGCTGGTTATTACTTCATGCTCGCCTTTGTCCTGTCATTTGTTTTCATGTACATGGTGCTGGCGGCGCAGTTTGAATCGTTCATTCACCCGATCACGATTCTGTTAACGTTGCCGCTGGCCATACCTTTCGGCATCGTTTCGCTACTGATCACGGGGCAAACGGTAAATATCTTTTCCGGCCTGGGACTATTGCTTCTTTTTGGCGTGGTCAAGAAAAACGCGATTCTGCAAATCGACCACACGAACCAGTTGCGCGCACGCGGCATGGAACGCCTGGAAGCAATCATTCGCGCGAACCGCGATCGTTTGCGGCCAATTCTGATGACTACGATCGCGCTGGTCGCGGGCATGTTGCCGCTGACCATCTCAAGTGGGCCAGGTTCGGGCACTAATCGTTCGATTGGCGTACTGGTCGTTGGCGGACAGTCGTTGTGTTTGTTGCTGACCTTGCTGGCGGTGCCGGTTTTTTATTCACTGTTCGACGATCTGGGCAGAAGCAGAGTCTGGGGACTGATCGGAGCGAGCTTTACCAGAATGTTTGGGCGCGTACGCCGTAGAGCAGCAAGTGCGACGGCATCGTTGTTCAGTTTAGTGTCGAGGCACTAAGTAATCTTGTAGGTGTTGATTCAGAGAAATGATTGAAGTTGAAACCAGTTCTGATTTGGGTCGAGGCATAGCCCCGGAAGAAAAAAGAATCGCTTCGGAAAGGCGAGGCGTTTTCGCGCGGTGCGGCGGCAGAGCCGCGGTGCTGACTTTTCTCCTGGCGATCTTCTCTTTTACTGCCATTGCTCAAGAACCGTCACCATCGCCGTCGCCGCAGGAATTGCAGGTGCCCGCGGTCGCGTCTGACTTTCATCCGGTGCAAAAACCGTTGCCTGAACTGAACCGCGTTGGTGTCGACATGGATCGACAGCGACCGCTTTCAATGCGCGAGGCGCTGGCATTGGCGTTGGCAAATAACAAAGACATCGAAGTCGCGCGGCAGAACGTAAGGATTTCAGAGTTTGATCTGAAGTCGGCACAGGGCGTGTACGATCCGCGGCTCAGTTCTACGTCTTATTACGAACGCGTCAAGAGTCCTATCTCGAGTTTTCTAAGTGGCGGCTCTAACGGCGCGGTTACGCAAAGCGATTACACCGGCACGGCGCGACTTGAAGGTCTGACGCCGGCGTTTGGCGGTAACTATCATCTCGATTTTTCTTCTATCAGGTTAACCAGCAACAATCAGTTCACGGCGTTGAATCCGCAGTATCCAACGGCGTTGACGTTCACCTATACCCAGCCGCTGTTTCGCGGTTTGCGTTTTGACGGCAGCCGAAGGTCGATCGAAATCGCGAAGAAAAATCTTTCGTTAACGGATGCGCAGTTTCGGCAGCGTGCGATCGAAACCATAACCAGCGTGCAGCGGGCCTACTGGGATCTGGTGTTTGCCTTGCGGAATTTACAGGTCCAAAGAGAAGCTGTCCGCGACGCGCGCACGCAACTCGAACACAACCAGCGCCTGGTTACTGAAGGCGCACTCGCCCCGATTGATGTGGTTGCGGCAGAAGCGCAGCTGGCAGGCTTTGAGCAAACTCTCTTTTCTTCATTGGAAGACGTCTCGCGCAGCGAAAACAATCTGAAGAACCTGATTGCTGAGAACCATCAGTCGGACCTTTGGAACCTTTCAATTGTGCCGACGGATTCGGTTGACTTAGTTACGCCAGAGATTTCATTGCCCGATGCCATGAAAGCGGCAATGGACAATCGCCCTGAGCTGCAACAGTCAACTGTGGCGCGCGAAATCAATCAAATTGATCAGAAATATTTTCGTGAGCAGACCAAGCCGCAAATTGATCTTGTCGGTACGTATGGCATGGTCGGTTTGGCGGGAACAACAAGTGGCAGTGTAAATCCGTTAACGTCGTCTTCGACTCAGTTGCGCGAGGCAGTTAATAAACTGTTGTTGAATTCTGGTTTTGATCGTTTGCCGGATCCTCCCGTGCAGACGATTTCACCGGATTTGCTTGGCGGCTATAACCAATCGCTGCAAAACCTGCTGGCCAACCGTTTCAACAATTATCGCGTGGGCGTGCAGATCAGTCTGCCGCTAAGAAATCGCACTGCCGATGCGCAGTTGGGTCGTTCATTGGTCGAGGGTGAACGATTGGCCACCCAACGCGAACAACTACAGCAATCAATCCAGGTGGAAGTGAGAAACGCATTGCAGCTTGTACGTAGCGCTGAAGCGCGGCTGCATGCGGCAGTGATTCAGCGACAGGCGAGTGAGCAACAGTATCAAAGCGAACAAAGAAAACTTGATGCCGGACAATCGACAGTGTTTCTGGTGTTGGAACGCCAAACAGCATTAACCACCGCGCGCGGAAACGAGTTGCGTGCGCAGACTGATCTCAACAAAGCAATTGCCGACTTGCAACGAGCGACCGGTAATGCATTGACAACCAATAGCATCGTAGTGCGTGTGCGCTGATTTGGGAGTCTCCCGAAAACCGGCAGCACCGCACGCGAGAAGGCGGTGAGTACGTGGGGCGAAACTCACCGCCTTCAACTTTGTAAGGCAAACTGTTAGTTTGCCGAGACCAATGGCCATTCAAGCAGAGAGTCTACTCATCCTTACGCAAACCAACAGTTTGCGTTACAAAGACAAACGAGAGCATGGACGACAAACAATTTCTTGAAACCTGGGACATTCACAATCGCATCAATCTTTATCTGCTTGATGCGATCGAGCCGGCTTCGTTGCGCAACCTGTCCGCTTCAAAAGGTCGGAATGTCGGCGAGCAGTTTGCTCACGTTCACAATGTGAGATTGATGTGGCTGAAAGCAGCGGCTCCGGTGCAGCTAAAGGGTTTGACGAAACTTGAAAAAGAGAACGCGGTTGACAAAAAGCAGTTGCGAAAGTCGCTATCAGATTCAAGCGCGGCAATCAGATCCTTGCTTGAGCAAAGCCTGGCCCACGGTGGCAAAATAAAAGGCTTCAAACCTCACGCAGCAGCTTTTCTTGGTTATCTAATTTCCCACGAATCACATCATCGCGGACAAATAGCGCTAGCGTTAAAGCAATCGGGGGCGACTCTGGACAAGAAGATTCAGTACGGAATTTGGGAATGGGGTGTCAGGTGAAGCCTGCGCTCTCAGCTAGCCAACGTTCTCGAGGATGACCAACCCGCCATAGCAAGCCATCAGGAAGAGAATGGCGGCGATGATGTACCACTGAATGAGCTTGGTTTTACAGGCAGGACATCGAGTTCGCGCCCAACCGGTATTTCTGCTGCAAACAGGACATTTCATTTCGTCATCCCCACCACAAATTTTTGGATAACAATCTGAACAGCCGTAGAGAAATTCGATTAAGCGGATTCTAGCATATTGCTGCGCATCGAGATGTTTT
>DASQPM010000290.1:0-3229 GCA_035643935.1 Pyrinomonadaceae bacterium
CAACTCGCCAATCAGGCAGGCGCTGAACTGCACGCGGTTTATGTTATCGGCGACTATCTTGAGCAAATTTCTGTGATGTTTCCCGAAGGTGGTCTTAATGCGATTTCCCGCCTGCGAAATTACGTGCAGGAGCGCATGACACAGCTCTCGCGCGGCGACGGCGCGCGCGCTGTAACACACATCGCTGAAGGACGCCCGTATGCAGAGATCGTTCGCATCGCTTCTGAAACCGATGCGGATCTAATCGTGATTGGTACGAACTTGCATGCATCACTGTTTGGCGGCACGCCGGTGCTCGGATCTGAAATTGAGCGGGTCGTAAGAAATGCGCCCTGCCCAGTTCTATGCGTACCGGCCGCAAGAGTGATGACCCCACTTCCGGCGCTGGTCACACAGCCGGTGAGTTAAAAGTATTTGGTGAATTCAACGTACAAATGCAACAGGGGAATTCGTTTTCGCTCCAGAGGAGCGAGATGTTTATTGCTACGAGTGCGCTCCTACGGAGCTTTCGAGTAGAGAAAGGACCACCAGGCTATAAACATCCGGCCCCTCTGGGGCGACTTAACAGACAATCTTTTGTTGCACTTCTAACTTGAATTCGCCTTTCGGCCCACAAAACAAAAACAAAAAAGCGAGGCGGAAATTCCGTCTCGCTTTCTCTATTACTCGGTTGCTTGTCAGTTACTGCGTAATCAGTTGCAGTCGTCCATCCGGCAAGCGCACAGCAAACACACTTCTTTCATACATATTCAGTGGCGTGGGATCTTTACTTTGCGCCAGCGCGAGTTGTCCACGCGAGAGGCTGTTTGCGGAACGCGCTGCCATTGGATCGCGAATTAAGTTATAGCGCCGGCTAATGCGTCGCACATACTCCTGCGTCTCACTATAAGGTGGAATGCGATTACCATATTTCATCACGGCGCCTTCGCCCGCGTTGTACCCTGCCAATGCCAATTGCACATCGTCTTCAAACTGATCCAGCAGAAAACGCATGTAGCGGGCGCCGCCTTCGATGTTCTGCCGCGGATCCCAAATGCTGCTGACGCCAAAACGCAAGGCCGTGCCCGGCATCAATTGCATTAAGCCGCGCGCGCCCTTGTTCGACATAGCGCGCGTTTTGAAGGTCGATTCCTGATGCATGATAGCGTAGAGCAAGAGCGGATCAACTGCGTTGCGATGGCCTGATTCAACAATGTAGCTATCGATGTTCTCGTCGCCAGTTGTAAAGCCGCTCAACGAAGACACGTTCATGCTTGTCGTACGCATGAGAGGCAAGTTCGAGGGAGCGTAGTCAAAGTTCCTGGCGGTCACCAATCGTTTTCCGCGCAGCTTCACCAAAGGTCTAGCGGCGGGCGGTGGCGCTTCGATCCTCACCGCATTCGTGAAATCAAAATTGTCGACGCGGTACGATCCGCTTTGAGCGAACACAGATAAGGCCGAAAGAAGAAGCGTAGCGAATGCGAGGGGAAAATTTTTCATGAAGGAGAATTCGAGAAACTGTTTTCAGGATCAAGCCAGGAAGATTTCGGTGAGATTGTCGCGGGCAAATTCAGCTACTTGCCATAGCCTTAAATAAGACCGCAGCCATAATAGCATAACGAGTTAAACGATTGCCAACATTGCCAAAACAGACGATATTTCCCAGCTTTTTTGAAGTATTTGGAGGATATTTGCGAGTGGGTTTTTAGGCGGGCAGCGTGCGGGCGCAAAATCCTAATCTGGAATTTGCCGGTTAGTCTATCGGAGTGACCCGAACCCCCCAACGCCAATTTCTCTAGTGCAAGAGGTCTTGCAAAGATTTGAGATCGAGGTTTTTCGGCGCGCCCTCGACATCATTGACGACGTTGGTAATGATACGCGCGCTCTTACCAAATTTCGTCAGTGAATCCGCGCGCTTGTCGCGCCTCACAAAGAGGGACACATGAAAAAAATACTTTCGACGATCTTGTCGCTGATTGTTGTTTCTGCAATCGCGACTGCGGCGCAAAACACCAACAGCTCGACAACGACAAACACTTCCACCACCAAAACTGCCAGGAAGCGTGGTCCGATCTTTCGCGCGAATAAAGATCAGATCAAGCAGGCGCAAGCGATCCTGAAGACGCGAGGCTTCTATGCGGGCGAACAGACCGGCAAGCTTGATGCGGACACACGCGCCGGTTTGAAAAAATATCAAGCGGCGGAGAGTCTGAAGGTGACCGGCACCCTAAACAAAGTAAGCCTGGAAAAGATGGGGATAACATTAACCGACAAGCAGAAAGCGATGTAGATGCGAGGGGGAACGGGGCGCGGCTGTGAGTGGCAACGCCCCGGAAAGCAAAGGCGCGAGTGCGTTCGCTCAGAAACGCTGCTCGCGCCTTTGTTGTCTTGATGTCCGATAAACGTCAGTTTGTCGTGATGCCTCTAATTAAGAGCGGGGGCAAGCCCACCTTCCCAACCCCGAGCTCTTCAATTGAGTTTCGGATCACTAAGTTGGCAGCCTTTCAATGTTTGGATCAAACAACAATTAGAGAAGCTCAGGGTTGGGAAGGTGGGCTTGCCCCCGCTCTTTTCTTCCTAACCGAGTATCTTTTCGACGATTGCATAACTTGCCTCGAGCGCTTCACTCAATTTTTCCGGTTGCGCGCCGCCGCCTTCAGCCATGTCGGCCTTGCCGCCGCCTTTGCCGCCAACAATCAGCGTCAGTTCTTTAATCACCTGACCGGCGGGAACTTTTTTAGTCAGATCAGCTGAAGTACGCACAATCAGTGAAACTTTTCCGTCGCTGCTGCGGCCCAGCACGACCACGCCCGACTTTATTCGCGCCAGCAAGGTATCGGAAAGTTGGCGCATGCCGGCAGCGTCCAAATCGCTTGCTTCGCGCGCCAGCACGCGCACGCCTTTGACGTCGCGAGCATCGTCGCCATTCGCGGAGGAACTGCCGGAAGCGCCGGTGGCGATCTTCAGGCGCAGCTCATCGGCTTCGCGGCGCGCTTTCTTCAATTCGTTTTGTAACTTGCTGATGACCGCGGGCAATTCCGCGCGCGAAGTTTTCAAGCCACTGGCAGCCTCATCGATTAACAATTCGTCTTCGCGAAAGCGTTCATAGGAATCAAAGCCGGTGATGGCGCGAATGCGCCTGACGCCGGAAGCGATCGATTCGTCGCTGGTAATTTTGAACAAGCCAATATCGCCGGTCGCGCGCACATGCGTACCGCCGCAAAGCTCACGCGAAAAGATTCCTTCCGCG
>DASQPM010000291.1:0-3223 GCA_035643935.1 Pyrinomonadaceae bacterium
CTCATAAAACCTGAAAGTGCCAACCCGAAGAGGAAGAACAGCGCGCCAAAAGTATCGATGATGTGGTCCACATAGAATCCGTAGCGCGGCCGCTGCCGGTCTCTATATCTAGCCAGCGTCCCATCCAGACTATCGCCAAACCAGTTGAGAAAAATGAAGACATTGACCAGGTGGAGCATCAGTGGATTCTGACCGCTCGCGGCGTAACAAACGCCCGCCATAAACATGGCGACCAGCCCAAGCAGCGACAGGTGATCCGAGTTGACCCAGCGCGGCATGCGTCGAGCGAGTCCTCTCAGCGCTGCCCGCTCCAAAGGGGCTAGAATGCTCGTTTGTTCGCGCCTGGCGTCCTGAAAATTGTTTTCCATTAAATACTCCGATTTCCTGTTTGCTAAGGGCCTCTACGCTATTCACCCGCTGACGCTGGTGGTTCTGCCAAAGCGCTTTCAGTTTTGTATGGTTTCACTAAACCCTTTTTTGCTTGATCGTGCGCCGCATAAATGTCCGGCCGGGTCAGCACTTCGCGATACTGGGCCAGCGCGTCGTCACGCTTCCCTGCGAGGTCAAAGGCCCGCGCGGCATAAAGATGGGCCATGGTTACTAAAGATGGTTCAGCATGCTCAACTCGCGTGGCTGCCAGAAACTCGCGCGCCGCGCGTTCGCCTTCGCCCGCGGTCAACAACACTTCGCCATACTTGAAGTGGACCAGATCGAGCGCGCGCGAAACCGTCTCGCGGACCGAACGGTCATGAAGCAAGTCTTCGAAAGTAGCAAACGCTTCGCGCTCGGCTTTCACAGCGGCGTCTGTGTTTTTCGCTTTTCTTTCAACTTCGGCCTGGGCCACCAACGCATCCGCCGCTTCCAACCGGAACAGGTAATTGCGCGGATACTTCGCGCTCAGTTCGCGTGCATTCGCCAGCGCGTCCGCAAAACGTTTCTCGCGTGTGTAGAGAACTATCAAAAGCGTCTTGGCATCGTCACGCGCCCAAGTCCCTTGCCTGGAAACGCTTTCAATTAACTGCAAACCCTTTTTCTTTGAGCCGCGAAAGCCGGTGACGCCGGCGACAACCTTGATTGGCAGCGGCAGCGAGCCCACTACATATTCATAGAGCCCGGCAGTTAGATTCGCGTCGATGAACGTCGGATCAAGTTTCAGCAACTGGCGATGGTGGTCCACTGAATCGTCGCCATCCTTCAGGGCGGCAAAGTGACGACGCTCGACCGCTTCTTCAAACGAAGCCTTCAGCCCCTCGGTTGCGCCCAGCCAATAGAGCGCCTCAACGTCTTTCGGATTCTCTTTCAGGCGCACTTCGGAAAGTCGTTTCGCTTCGCGCGTCAGAGTGCGAAACTCGTTAACAACCTTCGGATCAACTTTGTCGTCGCCGCTGGAATAGAAACTTGCCAAGTTGTAGAGCGACGATTGCAGCCGGCGCGACTCGTAAAGCGTTTTGATCCAGACGCGCGCCGCCAGCAACTGTGGACCGGCCGCGTGGTTCGGATAAAGCCGCACGATCTCTTTGAAATCTTTCTGCGCCTTGTCGTAGTCGAGATTGTAGAGCGCTTCCAGACCGCTACGCCGCAGCGCATCAAACTGCGCGCGATCTGTTTCAGCGATCCAGGTGTTACTTTGCGCCGCGACTGCATTCGCAAGCGTAACCAAAATGGTAAATATAAGAATAACCTTCTTCACTCTTATTGCTCCTTAATTAAACGACCTGAAACAATTCAAGCGGCCCAGACTCTCAGGTTAGGAAGGGTGGTTTACCCCCGCCGTTTGATTGGCATTTAACGTTGGCGGGGGCAAGCCGCCTTCCCAACCCTGAGCTTCTCCATCTTGATTAGCTTTCTTGCAGCCTCCAAGACCGTGTCAACTGAACACCTCCAGGTATTTCACCCCGGCGCCGGTATTGAACAAAACAACTCGCTCGTCAGACTTAACCAAACCTGAGTCGATCAGTTTTCTCAACGCCGGCAAACACGCGGCGCCTTCGGGCGCGCAGAAGATTCCCTCAGCAGCGCCAATCTCCTTCGTGGCGGCGATTAATTCCTGATCGGTAACTGCCACCGCCGTACCGCCCGATTCGCGCAACGCATCAAGAATCAGAAAGTCTCCGATGGCTTTTGGAACTCGCAGTCCCGCAGCAACGGTTGCTGCGTCCGCAAACTCATCCGCGAATCGCTTCCTTGTTTCAAACGCGCGCACGATGGGCGCGCAGCCGCTGGCCTGGACCGTCACCATGCGCGGACGACGCGAACCGATCCAGCCCATCTCTTCCATTTCCGCAAATGCCTTCCACATGCCAATCAATCCCGTGCCGCCACCCGTCGGATAAATAATGACGTCCGGCAGTTCCCATTTGTATTGTTCTGCCAGCTCGTAGCCAAGCGTCTTCTTGCCTTCAATGCGATAAGGTTCTTTCAAAGTCGAAACGTCGAACCACCCTTCTGCATCTTTGCGCCGCGCCACTTCAGCGCCACAGTCTGTAATCAATCCCGCCATCAACGTCACCTGCGCGCCGGTCTGTTCACACTCAATCACATTAGCGCGCGGCGTGTCGTCGGGCATGAAGATGAAACACGCAAGCCCGGCGCGGGCAGCATAAGCAGCGAGCGCGCCGGCGGCGTTGCCTGCTGAGGGAACGGCGAGCTTTGTCGCGCCGAGCTCCTTTGCCATCGAGACCGCCGCTGACATGCCGCGAGCCTTGAAACTCTGCGTCGGATTCTGCGACTCGTCTTTGATGTAAAGTTGATCGATTCCAATTTGTTTTCCTAAATTCTTCGCTTGCAGCAGTGGCGTCCAACCCTCGCCGAGCGAAACTATGTTCTCGTCGTTTTCAACCGGCAGTACTTCGCGATAACGCCAAAGATCCGCGCGCCTTCCCGCCAATGATTCTTTTTTCAAAGTGCGAGCCGCTTGTTGCAGGTCATAACGAACCAGCAACGGTTTTCCGCATTCGCGACAGAGATTGAGCAACCGCCGTGCCTCGTGTTCCAAATGACAGGCGGCGCATTCCAGGTGCGTAACGTTCATGGATTAAGGCCTTTCTCGCAAAGTTTTTGTTGCCTCAAAGACGTAGCCCAGGTGAACTCGCCATCGTTTGCTGGCAATTGGAGCAATCATCCTGCACCCAGGTATTCTGGCCAACAGTTGATGCGGGTGACAAACTACAAGTAAACCAAGTATCTTGTCACCCATCACGTCCAACTCATAATTCTTAGGAGA
>DASQPM010000292.1:0-8855 GCA_035643935.1 Pyrinomonadaceae bacterium
ATTGCCTGGAGCAGTCGCTCGTCTTGTCGTGCCTGCTCGAACGCCACGGGCGCACTCACGCTGCCAGAGCCGTTGTATCCCCTCTATTACCTCTTTCGACCGTTACGCCTACTAAAAAAATATTCGAGTGCTGGCTGGGAAGAGGCGGCAGAAGTAAAAGTGGGACTTCGGGCAGCCGCTGATGGCTAAGAAAACCGCAAATATACGTCGGCCTTATGTCGTTAGCTTTCCCTGTGAGTCTTGGGGTCGGTAAACAGGCACTTTACCGGCAAGTTCTTTGATGCTGAGTTGTTCGATGAGGCCAAGTTGGAGCTGTTCGCGGCGATCGTTTTGATAACCTAAATCCTTTATCAGTAAAGTTACGCGCAGGCCTTCGTGCTTGGTGCCGCTGGCGGAGGCGGAACGCACACCGGAGTCTGCGCACAATTACTGGAGACACATTGGGTCGGATTGCCGCAGCATCGCCCTGGTGGAAGCAATGAACCCTGAGCCTCGGCCGGCGAGGCCGAAATTGAAATAATCATTGGCAGAGCTAAAGCTGCAAAGCCAACTCGCCTGACAACCTCGCGTCGGTTCATCCCCGGCAGTTGAAAAGCTTTTGCCGCATTGTCAAGCAACTTGAACTTTTCCAATTGATCCAGAGCAAGCAAAACCACTTCCTCGGGAACGCTCGCGCTGGTTTCGTTTGCAAGCAACTCCCTAATCTGTGCAACGCTCGTTTCGCCATCGCAGTATTTCCAAACGCGAGCAGCGGTCACATTAAGACAGTGGGCCTCGTCCGATTCACGGTCGTAAACCAGCGTCTCATCGTTCAGTTCCTTGATGATGAGTTTATCTTTACGGGCTCTGGGCAGTGGGCTAATGGAATCCTTATTCACGGGACGTGCTCCTGTGGCGATCTTGATTTCTTACTTTTACATCGACGAGCGCGGCAGACCACTCAAAGTTGAGTAAACTTTAAGATGTGCAAAACTATCAGAGTGTTAAGGAAAGATCAAGATTCGTGAAGGAAAAGCACCAGGGAGCTTCGTATGAAAAAGGCGAGCGGAAACCAACTCCGCCCAAGCCAGTTTGGAAAGCAGCTTGGGCGCGCAATTTTCATCAGACTAGCAAGACTTTCCACTGTTTTGTGGATTCGGCGGATAGACCGTGCAGGGGATAGGTTGATGCGTACAGGAGCCGGATGTGCAATCACTCGGATTGACGCAACAGAAGGTTGGTGGAATAAGAGATCCCTGCGCGTTAGCCGTGGGCGCAACAATCGCAACAATTGCCGGCAAGGCAACTGCCGCGATGCCCAGCCTCGCAACCATTTGCCGGCGGGTCATGCCAAAAAGATGGAGTGGCTTAGCGGGAGTCTCCTCCAGCAACTTAAACTTCTGCAACTGATCCAATGCTATCCATACCAAATCTTCTTTGACGGTGGAGTTTGATTCGCGACTTAGAACTTCTGCGATTTCACTGACACTGGCGCGTCCATCGCAATTTTTCCAGACACGGGCAGCTGTTTCGTTAAGGCAGTGAGCTTTGTCGGTTTTCAAGTCGTAGACGAGAGTCTCGCCGTCTACTTCTTTGACAATTAGAGATTCCGTCCTGGCGACGGGTGATACTTTCATGGGGCCTCCGGACGTTTGTTAGTAGAAAAGAAAAGCCTACTCGGGGACACGAGGTTGGCTGGAGTCTTACCCTGGTACTTATGTGGTTTTGCGAGCAAGATACCGATCAATCCCAGACGTGTCAATGAAGATGTTCAACGATCGCGCCTAATTGGACCACTGGGTTGGGTTTAACGAAGATCAACGGAATTACTTTGACCGCACAAACAGTGCCTGATATTTTCATTTCATAACGTTCAAGCGTAAAACCCTCTTGAAAAGTAAAGGTACAATCCAGACAAATCCCCAGAGTGGCGCTGCTGCTGCCGCGGCGCGGGTCCTTTCGCCGTCGCCGGTGCAGGCTCGGCTGAAACCACCTTTGAAATGGGCCGGCGGCAAACGTTGGCTGGCGCCCTATCTGGCTCCACTTTGGGAGGCGCATTCCGAGCGAAGATACCTCGAACCTTTTTGCGGCGGACTGGCCGCGCCACTAGCGCTACAGCCCCGGCGCGCGGTCTTGAACGATCTCAATCCGCATCTCATCAATTTTTATGTTCAGGTGCAGCGCGGTCTGAAAGTTCGGATTGAGATGCGCAATGACGAGCGGCTTTTTTATCGTCACCGCGATCGCTTCAATGATTTTGTCCGCAAGGGAGAATCAGAGACCGCTGAAGCCGCGCAGATCTTTTACTACTTGAACCGCACCTGCTTTAACGGTCTTTGCCGCTTTAATCAAAGTGGCGCATTCAACACTCCCTTTGGACGTCACAATTCGATCAACTACGCGAACGATTTTTCTGCGTTGCGCACAGTCATTCGCAATTGGACTTTTACCAGCACCGATGTAGCCCGGTTGCAAGTTGAACCCGAGGATTTCATTTATGCAGATCCGCCTTACGACGTTGAGTTCACAACTTACAGCGCGGGTGGTTTCAGTTGGGCGGATCAAGTGCGCACGGCGGAATGGCTGGCGGCGCATCGCGGGCCGGTGGTACTTTCCAATCAGGCGACGAACAGAATTGTTAAGCTTTACCGGAAGCTGGGCTTTGCGTTGCGCTTCCTTGATGGTCCAAGAAGAATTAGTTGTAACGGCGATCGATCAACTGCCAGAGAAGTATTAGCCACCAGGAATATTTGAGTGGTGACTACCGGCTTGACCGCTTTTGGACTGCGGCGGCTCGACGCCGCTTTGCATCGCGGCGGCTTGACGCCGCTTTAACGACGCGCAGGAGTTGAGTGTTTTCTTTCACGAAATCTTTCAACTAAAAAGCGGCGTCAAGCCCGCCGCAGTCCAAATAAAACAGAGCGGGGGCATGCCCCCTTCCCAACCAGAGATTACTAAGCTTGGATCCTTCAAATAACACCAACGTGCTGCCGGCCGCACTCAAGGGCCGCGCCATACTTCCCGGTCTCGTCAACGCTCACTCCCACGCATTTCAACGCGTGATTCGCGGGCGCACCGAATATCGCACCATCAGCGATGAAGATAATTTTTGGACCTGGCGCGAGATGATGTATAGCGCTGCCGCGCGCCTCACGCCGGAAGACATTTACGACGCATCGCGCATGGCATTTCTCGAGATGGCGCTAAGCGGCATCACCGCTGTCGGCGAATTTCATTACCTTCATCGTGCGCCCGGCGGCAGTGCGTACGACGATCCCAATTTGCTTGCCAAACAAGTGGTACGCGCGGCACGAGACGTGGGCCTGCGTATTGCGCTACTGCGCGTGGCTTATGCGCGTTCAGGATTTGAAGTTGATCCCGACCCGCAACAGTTAAGGTTTATTGAGAAGGACGCGGGCCTGTATCTGAAAAATGTTTCTAAACTGCAAAAAGATCTGAACGGCGAAAAAGGCATGGCGTGGATTGGCGTTGCGCCCCACAGTGTGCGCGCGGTGCCACTCAATTTCTTGAAAGAAATGGTCGCGTTCGCAAACGACGAGCTGCTGCCGGTGCACATGCATGTCGCGGAACAGGCGGCGGAAGTTGGAACCTGCATTGAGGAGTATGGCCGCTCGCCCGTTGCGTTGTTGGCAACTGAAGGATTGCTAAGCGAACGGTTCACTGCTGTTCATGCGATTCACGTCACGCCGAAAGCTGTTCGCATGCTGGCGGAGGCGCGCGCGACAGTGTGCGCCTGTCCCACCACTGAACGAAATCTTGGCGACGGGACAGTCCCGATTGACGAATATTTCAAGGAAGGGGTGCGCGTGAGCCTGGGAACTGACAGCCAGGTTCAAATCGATTTGCTGGAGGACGCACGCGAGCTTGAGTATCACTTGCGACTACAGAAGATGGGGCGCGCGGTTTTGACTGAAGGCACCGATACAAGCAAGTCAGCGTTGGCCGCGCGATTGTTTGAATGCGCGACGGTGAATGGAAGCAGGTCCATTAATCTGCCGACTACGACTCCGGAGTCCGGCGAGCCGGCGGACTTTTTTACAGTTGATCTAAACGACCCTTCGCTGGCCGGTGCTTCAGAAGATGATCTGCTAACGCACATAGTTTTCTCGCTCTCAAGGACAGCGATTCGAGATGTTGTGGTTGGCGGCAAACGCATTGTCGAGAACGGCCGCCATGCGCAGCAGGAAGAGATTGTTGAAAGATTCAAAGCTTTGCAGAAGAGGTTGTGGGGATAAAGTGCCAATACGAAAACGAAAGAGCGGGGGCAAGCCCACCTTCCCAACCTGAGAGATTCTCTGAGGAGTCCGCTTGAGCTAACGTTGAAGGCTTTTCAATCCGAAATTGATAAAGGAATTTGCGATCAGCTCATGGTCGGGAAGGCGGGCTTGCCCCCGCTGTCTTTCAATTCCAGGTATTGAAATAGTAATGACGCTCAAGCAAACACTCGCTGAACTGGTCGCCATCGATTCCGTTTCAGCGCGCACCAACCGTCCCGTCACTGATTACCTGGCGGCGCGCTGCGAGATACTGGGTATGGAGTCGCAGCGCTTTGCTTACATCGACGACAACGGCATCGAAAAAATAAACTTGCTGGCGGTTGCGGGTGCGCGCTCGGCGGATGACATTGAGCTCGTATTAGTCGGACACACGGACACGGTTCCTTACGATCCCGACTGGAGAGAAGCACTCAAGCTTACCGAGCGCGAGGGGAAACTTTTCGGACGCGGCGCGTGTGACACAAAGGCATTTATCGCAGCAGCAATGACAGCAGTTGAGAGTCTGAATCTGAAAAATTTGCGCCGGCCGTTAGCGCTCCTGTTTACTGCTGACGAAGAGATTGGACTGATCGGCGCCAAACGTTTCGCCGAAGCGCGAGTCATGCATGCGCGTTTTGCAATTGTTGGCGAGCCTACTTCGTTACAGCCGATGAGGGCCGGCAAAGGTTATTGCCTGGCTGAAGTAACTGTGAAAGGGCGCGAGGCACACAGTGCTTATCCATCGCTTGGCACTTCAGCCGTCTTCGGCGCGGCTCGTTTGCTTGCGCGCATCGAAAAGATTGCGGAACAACTACGCAGCGAAACGCACACCGATTTCGATCCGCCGTACACCACGCTCAACGTTGGTGTGGTCCAGGGCGGCACGGCAAAGAATGTAATTGCCGGATCGTGTCGCTTCACGTTGGAGTGGCGGCCCATTCCGGGCCAGCCGCCGGCTCGCTTGCTCGAACTGCTCAACGCCGCAATTGCGGAAGAGTCCGCAGCCGATCACAATCTTGTTTTTGAAGTGGAGGCGAACCGTGCGGATCAGGGTTTCGAAACAGCTGCTAATTCAGCATTGGTGACTCTGCTTGAAGGACTGACGGTTAACAGTTCGGGCACAGTCGCTTTCGGTACCGAAGCTGCACAGCTAACTGAGCTGGGGGCTGAAGCGGTCGTGCTGGGGCCGGGAAACATTCGCGAAGCACATCGCACCGGCGAGTTTGTCCCCGTCAACGAATTGGAACGCTGCGTTGAAATACTAACCAGTGCGGTAGAAACGTTCTGCCTGTAGGGACAGGACTCGTCCCTGCCTGCCGGCGCAAACGGCGAACGGCTTTTGATCAGAGGGAAGAAAACATTGCGGGCCGCGGAATAGGCCCGGCCCTACAATTCGAACTGATAGGCAACTGGGCGAGGCTTTATTCCATCGGAACTGTTCAGACATCAATGATTAGCTACCTGCATTATGAGCCCTACAATTAAGGATCTCTTTTTCGCCTCGCTCGCCTGCGCCTTTGTGCTTATCTGCTCGGTAAGTGCCGCAGCCCAGTCTTCTCCGCTTACCAGCAAAGAACTTGTCACGCTGGTCTACCAACTGCCAAAGCATCCCGAGCTGCGCGACGAAGTTGTCGCCGAGATTCGCAAGCGCGGTATTTCCTTTCCCTTGACCGACGGCATGCGTTCTTTGGTGGCCAGCAAGAGTGGCAATGACGCGTTGTTGCGCCGCACGCTGGAAGAAGCTGAACGCCGCCGTTTGAATCCAACTGCTTCGACGTTGCCGCCCGAGCGAGAGGCGAATGAATTGTTGGAACGCACGCGCGCGGCCACGCTCGCCGCCGCTGATGCGATGCCTGACTTTATCGTTAAGCAACTGATCAAGCGTTCACACGCTTACGGCGATACCAACAACTGGCTGCCGCAGGACAACCTCACCATCGCTGTAGCGTACCGCGCCAACGCCGGTGAACAATACAAAGTGCTGGCGGTGAACGGAGTGCCACGCGCTCAGGAAGCCACGCAGAAACGCGACTACAGCAAAGACGTCGACCCGGGCGCCACCTCCAGTGGAGTTGAATATATTTCCGCCGTCGCCGGCGTGTTCAAGCCAGAATCGGAGACAAAGTTTAAGCTCGTCGACACAGACTTGATTCAAAACCGGCATACACTGGTTTACGAGTACGAAGTTTCTCGAGAGCTTTCACAGTTAACGTTGCGAGCGGACGACGCCGAACCGGCCGTCGTCGGTTCGCGCGGCCGCATTTGGATCGACCGGGAACTGAATCGCGTTTTGCGCTTCGAGCAGATTGCGACTGAAGTACCGGCAGATTATCCCATTCGCGCGGCTGCCAGCCTGATTGACTACGATTGGGTGACAATTGCCGAAAACAAATACCTGCTGCCGACCCATTCCGAAATCCTGTTGACAAGAACCGGCCGCGGCATGAAGGTTCAAAGCCGCAACGAAATTCGCTTTCGCGGTTATCAGAAATTCGGCGCGGAGCTGAAGGTAATCGACGAAATCGACGAAAAAGACTTTCCACCCGACAAGCCTGAGAAGCCATAGCAAAATTGGATCAAGGGACGGACGGACGGACGGGGGCGCGCGGCCTGCCAACCAAACGCCAGCTCCGGAGGAGCCGGATGTTTATAGAACGCAACCTTACCCAAGACAAAAGCTCCAGCGGAGCGAAATGTTATGAGCAGGAAACTCGACTCAGCAAATATTGCGCTCCTCCGGAGCTAAGAACATTCTAATGGAGCCCGCTGGCTATAAACATTTCGTCCCTCCGGGACTGCGGTGGCCAATTGCCGGGCTCATGACACTCCTCTTCTTTGCAATCCTGGGCGCGGCCCGGCCTGCCACTGCTCAAACAAAGCCCGACAAAGATTATCTGGTTTACGTTTTATCTGAAGCCGCGGACACGATTTCTCTAATTCGCTTTGGACCATCCGGCGCGCGCCTGGAGCGCGAAATTCCCACCGGCGACATGCCAACCGACATCGATGGACCACATGGCATTGCTGTGTCGCGCGATAAGCAGTTTTACTACGTCTCGCTGGGCCACGGCCGTCCCTTCGGAACCGTTTGGAAATATTCGGCCAAAGACGACCGCGTTCTTGGCAAGACTACGTTGGGGTTTTTTCCTGCAACCATAGACCTCAACGCCGATGGCAGCTTGCTTTACGTAGTCAACTTCAACTTGCATGGCGACATGGTTCCTTCATCGGTGTCAGTGGTTGCCACTGGTCCGATGCTCGAAGTGGCGCGCATTCAAACGTGCGTCATGCCGCACGGCTCGCGCCTGAATCCGCAGGGGACAAAACATTATTCAGCGTGCATGATGGATGACCTGCTGGTTGAGATCGACACGCAGACACTTAAAGTTTCGCGCCATTTTCTGCTGACCAAAGGGCACGAGCTGGGGATGGTTGGCCCACCTGCAACGACTAATACGAAAACACCCGCAGCCGGCGGAATGAAACACATGGACATGGGCGGTCACGGCATGGAACCACCGAAGCCGGGTGATGTCGCTTGTTCGCCAACCTGGGCCCAACCCTCGACAACGGGTTTGTCCATTTTTGTGGCGTGCAATAAGTCCAACGAGATTGTGGAAGTCGATGCAACGAAGTGGAAAATCCTGCGACGCCTACCGGCGCGTGCCGGAGTCTATAATCTCGCGACAACGCACGATGGCACACGTTTGCTGGCAACCAACAAGCGCGATCAGTCAGTGTCAATCATCGATTTGAAAACAGGAGGCGAGCTGGCGCGCATTCCCACACGGCGAAAAGTGCTGCACGGCGTAGTAGTCTCACCCGATGATCGTTATGCATTTGTTTCCGTCGAGGGTGTTGGGGCTGAGCCGGGGACGGTCGAGATAATCGATCTGGCGGCGCTCAGGATCGTGGCCAGCCTCGATGTGGCCGAGCAAGCAGCGGGCATCGACTTCTTTCGCATTGAACCTCACTGAGCGAGTATTCCTTTCTTCTATATCACTTACTTCGCTGTTCGATAGTCTACGTCTGTAGACACTGTTCGGCGAAGTTGTAGCCAAAGCTGCACAGGAAAGGCTCTTTGCTAGTCTGATATTTGCGAGAGGGCTCATCAGTTGGGCTACCGCCTCGACGTTGGTATGGTCATTGCCCTGAAACGAGGCTAATCCGAAGCTGTTTGCGTTAAGGAGATCGCCCATGAAGCCCAGAATTCTCATCGTCGATGACGATGAAGCTATCACCCAGCAACTTTTCTGGACCCTTAGCGACGAATATGACGTGTTCACCGCGAATGACCTGCCGTCTGCCGTGCGCCGGGCGACTGTCTACGAGCCGGCTATTTCCATCCTCGACCTGCATCTTCCTCCCGAAACCGGCTCGCCTGAAGTGGGACTGCGCATACTGGAATACATCAAAGCCCACCTGCCGGAAACAAAGGTACTGGTAATGACTTCCGCTGATGGCAGCGACGTGCGCGAAGAGTGTTTTGCGGTGGGCGCGGACGAGTTTCTCAACAAGCCTTTCGATACCGAGATCCTAATCTCCACCATGCGCCGTATGGCCCCGCACTCGCTTGATCTCGTCTGAACTGTAGAGTCC
>DASQPM010000293.1:0-14518 GCA_035643935.1 Pyrinomonadaceae bacterium
GTGCACTATCCCTTTGGCGTGCGCGGCAGACAGTCCGCGCGCAACCTGCACTGCATAGTTGACGCTCTTGCGCACGGGCAAAGCGGCGGTCTTGAGCCGCGCGCGCAGTGTCTCGCCTTCCAAAAGCTCAGAGACAACATAGGGCGCGTCGTCGTGCGTACCAACGTCGTAAATAGCGAGTATGTTTGGGTGATTGAGCGCGCCGGCTGCTTTGGCTTCCTGCTCAAAGCGCTTCAGCCGGTCAGCAGCCATAGCGAGATCGGGCGGCAGCACCTTGATCGCCACCTCACGACCCAGGGCCGTATCGATCGCCTGGTAAACTTGGCCCATGCCTCCCTCGCCGATAAGCGAGCGAATCTCATATCTGCCGAGACGTGTGCCAGGCTGGACGATCACGGTTGCTTGATGGGTACCCTTTGTTCGGATTAGCGGCGTTACAGATCGAGGGCATTCTAGATAACTTCAGCCTAAGTTGCCAGAGTGTTATATCGGTTTGAATTGAGCGAGTACAGTTCAAGACTCGAGCAGCTGAGACAAGCGATTTGTCCTTAGTCTTCACCAAGTTGCTTCAGAACTTCTGCAAATTTCTCCACGTCTGTGCGCGTGCGTTCCATGGCCCGGCGGCTGTCAAGATAAGCTGTCCAAACAGGCGTCTGCGTCAGAGCCTTGGTAGTGTCTTCGTCGAGCGTCTGGGCCATCAGCGCGATTAGATCGCTCACCACGCGGGTGTGTTCCAGGAGTGATTGGATGATCGAATAGGCAAGGCGTGCTTGCTGGTAATCGAGATCGGGGGCGTGTTTTTCGTCTGATAAAGGGTCCAATTCTTCCATCGATCGAACCTCGGATGCCGTAAGCTCCTTGTTGGTCTTAGTCCCGTAGGGACGGAATGTTTATAGATAATCCTAATTATTACTCGCTTCGCTCCTTCGGAGCGAAGTGATTTCTTTTAAGCTTCAAGCTATAAACATCTGCTCCTACGGAGCGGTGGAGAGGACGAAAGGAAGATCGACCACTTCTCCTGGAATATCCGAATCGCCGGTAGCCGCTATTACTTCAGTACCAGGGGTTAGATAGTCGTATTTCAAATAAGCTAGCGCGACTGTACGGTTCAGTTTCGGCGAATACGTCACTGAAGTTATTCGTCCAACCTCTTTCCCGTCAACTGAATTAATAAGAGAGCCGGCATGGACCTCGACTGCCCCATCGAATGTCAGGCCTGACAACTTTTTCGCGACGTGCCCGCGGTACTTGATGCGGGCAATGATCTCCTGACCGATGTAACAACCCTTGATGTAACTGACGGCGTCGTCCATGTTCGTTTCAGTAACGACATTCGTTTCATCCATGTCGACGCCATAGCGCGGCACACCTGCTTCGATGCGCAGAATTTCGAGTGCATCGTAACCGACTGGCTGCGCGCCCACTTGCTCCAACGCATTCCACAAACTGTTGGCGTGATCGTTGTCAACAATCAGATCAAAGCCGTCTTCACCGGTGTGCGAAGCGTGAACCACTGTCACTTCCGCAGTCGTGCCGGCTTGTGGCCAAGTGATTTGCCGGGCTGTGTTCGACGCTGAAACAGCGGCTGCTTCGCCTAGCACTGACCCAACCACGCTTGACGCTTTCTTGCCCTGCACCGACATCATCACCGTCTGGCTCGTGATGTCGGTGACGCGAAAGTCGCCGGCCAGCGTGAAGCGTTCGATAGTTTTCAATACACGTTCATGAGTGGCGGCCTCAGTATCGATTAGAAAAGTAGGACAAACTTTCTTGTCCGTCCCTTCGTCCAGCAAACGAAGCACTCGAACGGCGGCAACTAATCTTCCCTGCACATTCGGAAACGCTGCCGGCATCCACTGTCCGATCTCAAGCGTCTTCATGTCGTTGGTGATTAGCCCGTTGAGAAATTGAACAGCCTCTGAGCCGCTGACAAGGAAGCGACCGCGCGGAGAGAGATCGATCAATCCCGCACCCCCGTCGCGCGCGGCTGCATATTCGATAGAGACGTCGCCATAATGGGCGGGAATAACCCAACCGTCTGTCTCGATCATTGCTGCGCCTGTAGCTACGTGCGTGCTCTCGAGGGGCAATGTTCGCGTTGTCATTGATGTGACTGCTTCGGTCATTTATTCCATTCCTACGGCTATTCCGCGCGTCTCACGCGGCATTGACGCCATAACCCATCTCTACACTTCGCAACGCGCGAGCAATCACTTGGTAGTCAGCAAGCTGCTGCCGCTCAGGCCGGTGTGAAGCCAGCACCTGCGGGCTGGGATGATAAATTGGCACCAGCACGCGGCCGTTCCACTGATGTATCCTCGCCGCCGACTCTTTCAGAATAAGACCATGCGGCTGAATCGCGCTAATTGCTTCAAGCGCTACCGAACCAAGGGTGATCACGATGGCTGGGTCTATTAACTCGAAGGTGCGCCGCAAAAACTCAGAACAATTCTTTAGTTCCGTCTTGCTCGGCTTGCGGTTCGCGCCCGATGCAGTGCGCGGATTACAAAGCGCCGCGCTGGTAATGAAAAGATCCTGCCGCCGCAAATTGATCGACGCAAGAAAGCGATCAAAGTTCTTCCCCGATTGATCGCCCGAGAAAGGCACGCGCGTTTGATCAGCTCCCTTTCGTCCCGGTGCTTCGCCGATGAACATTATATGAGCCTTCACTGGGCCGTTGAGTTCACTAAGTACGGCTGACCGATCACACATTGCCGGGCAGTGTGAACACCCTGCCGCTTCGGCTGCCAATGTCGCAAAGGTGGCTGCCTTCCAAGCGCCATTTACTGCGCCGGATTGATCGATACTAATCATTGACTTAACTACATCTTCACGATAAGAATACGCCACGCTAGTACAACCGATTTACCGTTTACGCTCCAAAGGAGGATATTTCTATGCATCGCATATTGTTCCTGACGCTGTTTATCCTGGCGCTGGCCGTTCCCTCTGCTTTGGCACAGGACGCCGCGAAAGTCGATTCGAAACACTACAAAGTCGAGTTTGAAAACTCGCGCGTACGCGTGGTGCGGGCAAAGTATGGCCCACATGAAAAGTCAGTCATGCATAGCCACCCCGACCTCGTAGCAATATTTCAAACTGACGGTCGGGTCAAGTTTACCTACCCGGGTGGTAAAACCGAAGAGCGAGAGACGAAAGCGGGCACGGCGCTTTTCACGCCAGCCGTTACACACCTTCCTGAAAATCTTACTGACGGAAATATGGAAGTAATTCTGGTTGAGCTGAAAACTGCAAAACGCAAACCCGCAGCGAAAAAGCCGGCGCCCGCAAACGCAAACAATCACTAAACAGCAAAGGGGTACAGCCTCCAGTGCCCCATGCAACTATTCTTAAGGCCGCAGGCTTATCCTGTAGGTCTTGATTTTTGAGTTGAGCGTAGTCGCGTTCATTCCCAATAAACGCGCGGCGCGCGATTGATGGCCACCGGTTTGCTCCAATGCGCGACGAATAAGATCGATCTCAAAGCGCCGCACCTGATCGTAAAAATTGATCCCGCCTCCCAGGTCGTGAACCGCCGCGAGACTCGCGCCCGCTTCGGACGCAGCCGCAACCGATTGCGGGTCGCTGATTTCCGGACGCAGGCACTCGCGCGTAACTTCGTCTGCGGGTGCAATCACTACCGCGCGCTCAATCGCATTCTCCAGCTCGCGCACGTTGCCGGGCCAGGAATAAGCTTCCAGCAGGGCAAGCACTTCAGGTGCAATCTGCAGCGAGACCTGCCGCGCATTCTCTTCGTTATATTTCTCGATGAAATGTTGGGCCAGCGGCAAAATGTCTTCGCGTCGATCGCGCAATGGCGGTAATTCGATCGGCACCACTGCCAGGCGGTAATACAGATCCTCGCGAAACGCACCTTGTTTGACTGCTTCCTTCAAATCAATGTTAGTGGCCGCAATGATGCGCACATCGACGCGGCGCGGCGTGGTATCGCCCAGCGGAGTGAACTCGCGTTCCTGAATTACACGCAGCAGGCGCACCTGGGTTTCGGGCGGAATGTCGCCAATCTCATCAAGAAAAATGGAGCCACCGTCTGCGACTTCAAATAGACCCTTTTTCGCCGCGACCGCGCCGGTAAAAGCGCCGCGCGTATGACCGAACAGTTCCGACTCGAGCAATTCCGAAGGAATATTCGAGCTGTTCACCGTGACAAACGGTTTACCCGCGCGCATGCTGGATTCATGAATCGCTTTCGCAATTAGCTCTTTTCCGGTGCCGCTTTCACCGGTGATCAAAACTGTCGAACGCGCCGGCGCCACCTGTTCCACTAACTGAAAGACTTCCTGCATGATGTCCGAGCGGCCGACAATAGCGCCGCGATCGACTGCCCGGCTCATTGCGCGCCGCAGGGTGCGTCGCTCTTCTTCTTTGCGCCGGCGCTTGATTCCGCCGGCTACTGTTCCCGTGATTTGTTCGTTTTGAAACGGCTTTCTGATGCAGCCAAAGGCGCCGTGTTCCCACGCGGCGATGGCCGTATCAAACGTGGCGTAGGCCGTAATCATGACGACGACCGCGTCTGAATCTATTTTTAAAAACTCTTCCAGCGCGCGCAGTCCGCCGATGCCCGGCATCGAGACATCCAGCAGCACGACGTCATAGGCGCGGCGGCCGTAGGCTTCAAGTCCTTCCTCGCCGGTCTTCGCAAGATCAACGCGGTAGCCTTCAGACGAGAGTAGCGTTTCTAACACTTCACGCATGATCTCCTCATCGTCAACGATGAGTACTGATCCTTTTTTAGCGATGCGTCTTTCGGTCTTAAGCGCCAAAGTTAGTGGTCCTCAGTGTGGAGCAGTCAGTTTAGGGGAGATTGGGGCAAAAAAAAAGGCAAGAGCAAATCGCGGCTTATGCTCCTGCTGTTCTGAAATTTGAAATTTCAGATTTGAGATTAGAGTCGATTTCAGATTTCAGATCTCAAATTTCAGATCTCCAAGTACAAAGCTCAAAGCACTAAGTTCCGTTATCACAATTCAGTCGCCCACCGACTGCAAACGAGCGCGTGCGTGGACCGTCGGCAGCGTGATGCGAAAAGTTGTGCCGCGGCCCGGCGTGCTTTCCACGCTGATATGACCTGAATGCTCCTGGACGATGCCGTAGGAGACGGCCAGACCGAGGCCGGTGCCGCGGCCGACTCCCTTCGTCGTATAAAACGGATCGTAAATCTTGGCAACATTTTCCGGTGCGATTCCCAAACCGGTGTCGGACACTTCCACGATCAGCGAATGATCTTCCGAGGGAATAGTCGCAATCCTAATTGAACCGCCGATGGGAATGGCATCCCGCGCATTCAGCAGCAGATTGGTGAACACTTGTTGAAGCTGACCACTGTTGCCGATTATGCGTGGTGTGTGGGCGTCATACTCACGAACGATTTCGATTTGATTCCCGCGCAACTGCGGCTCGAGCAGTTGCAGGGTATCGTCAAGCACGCGGCTAATGTCGATCTCGCTGAATTCCGTGGCGCTGCCGGTACGCGAAAAGTTCAGCAGGTTGTTAACGATGTTTGTAGCGCGTTCAGCCTGGCGCCGCACTTTTTGTAACAGCGCGTGTTTGGGGTCAGTCTCGTGAAGCATCCCCAGCAGCATTTGCGTATAGGATGAGACGCCTGTTAGCGGCGTGTTCACTTCGTGCGCCACACCCGCAGCCAGTAGACCAATCGATGAAAGTTTCTCGCGCTGTTGCAACTGTTCCTCAAGCCTGACGCGCGAGGTTACGTCTTCGAGCACCACCAGCGCGCCCGTCTGTTCCTGCGAATCCTGTAGCGGCGCAATCGCAATGTTTAGCACGAGCGTGCGGCCGGCTGAGGTAGCAGTATGAATCTTGTAGATATTCCGCGTCTCGCGCAGCCGCCAGCGATCATTGCCGAGCACCTGATGCAGCGTGTCCGTAAAGTCTTCCGAGAAGAGTTCTTCAACTCGCTTGCCAGTGGCTGCTGCCCGCGTTACCTCGAGGATTTCTTCCAGGGCGGAGTTAAGGCGCGTGACGCGGCCATCGAGATCCACTGCCAGCAATCCGACATTAATCGATTCGATGATCGACTCGTTGAATTCCTTCAAAAGCTTCAGCTCCGCGGCGCGCTCTTGTTGTTCCTGATACAGCAAACTGTTTTCGATTGCGACCGCCACGTAACCTGACACTGTCAGCAAAATATCGACGTCCTCGGAAGAGAGCATCGCGCCATCGGCCGAGCGGCCCAGACCAATGACTGCAACCATGCGGCCGCGAACCACACAAGGCACGTAATAATGGAGCGCGCGGCGCACAAAACCGGTAGTCTCGGGAACGAGGTCAAGATCGTCGGTGCGCACAACGCCACTTTCAGCCGAACGAATGCGAATCATTTCGCGAAAGTCAGGCGGCACAACCATTTCTCCGGTTAACCCGGCGGCGCGCGCCAGGCGGTAACCGGCCGGTTCATGCCTGTCTTCGATGAAAATCGCCACCCGGCCCACGTTCATCACTTCCTGTAAACGGCTGACGAGCGAGTCCAGCAGCGGATCAAGGGCTGTGGTTGCTGAAAGCGTGCGGCCAAAATCCAGCAGGCTGTGGCGCATGTCATAACGCTCGCCATAAAACAAGCGGTCGATCTGTTCCTGAAGAAAGTTTTTAACCGGCGCGGCAATCATTACAATCGCCGCCATAGCGACGATTGCCAGCACCACGCGCAAAGTAATTTCGCCCGAGCTTGATGGTCCACCTTCACCAAGCGCATAAAGCCCGGCGAGATAAACCACCGAGCCCACCATCAGCGCAATCGATAGCGTAGTCAGCACATAAACAAAAACACGCCGGACGACGAGCTCGACATCCATCAAGCGGTAGCGCACCACCGAATAACCAAAGGCCAGCGGAATTAGAATCAAGGGCAGCACGGCCGCGTCGATCAACCAGGGATCGGTTTGTGCGCCCAGCAAGAATCCGATGCCGTAAAGCAACGTAAACGGCGCCACCGCCAACAGCGATCCCCAGATCACCCATTTCATCTGCTGGCGGATCACCGCGGTCTTCGCCTTAATCCAGGTACGAATCAGGAAGAAGACGCTGGCAACCAGCGCCACCACAAAGTGGGCAAAAGTAAGACGATAAAACAATCCGACGAATGATTCGGAAAAGCTGGGAAGGTTGCGCAGTACGGGCAGCACCGGCGTCAGCGCGCCACGGAGAAAAACAAAACTCGCAAGAATCAGCAATAACGTCGCCGGCAGATACAGCAACGCAGCTCGCCATCGCTTCGTTTCAAAAAGCTGTTGGCGCTGTGGATAGACGAGACAAAAATGCAGAAAGAGCGGCGCGAATAAAATGAAGGCAGCGTTCTTGAAAAATGCAACCGCCAGATCGAGATCGCGATAACTACCAAGCGGCGTATAGAAATGAAAAACAAACGCGGCCAGGCACAAGGTCGCGAAGTGTAACGAGAAAGGCGCCCGCCCGCCCTGTTTGAAAAGTACGAAGAAACCAACCAGCAGGTAAACGACGCCAATGAGGTTGATGTAAAGATCGCGAGGCGTCCATTTGTGAATCGCGTTGAGATTATCAAGGTCGGCGTAGTAGTACCGGCTGTCTTCAGGATAGGAGGGCCGTTCAATTAGATAATGTATGTCGCCGCCAACGCGCGAATGGTCCAGGTAAATCTGCACGTCTTTCGCGTGCCCAACTTCATCGTAGTGGTTGTCGTCAAGGCTAATCGCAATCAAATGGTCGCCTGGCAGAATCTGTGCCCGCGCGCCGGATGAATCAGGTTCAACCTTATCGGCAACAATACCCTGGCGCGTTTCACTCCAGGTCACCCCGTCCCACGGAGGTGTCTCGTGACGCAGGCGCTGGGCAAAGTTAAGCACGCCCACCGTCACCAGTAGGGCCGAGCTAACAAACACCAGCCAGGTTCCAGTTGTAAAGACTGATCTTTTCACTGCGTCAAATTCTCAAGCCACTCCCGGCGCTCCTATATCCGGTTGTCAAAACGCAAGGTTTGTTCCCCGGTCACTTCAAACTCGCATGGCGTGCGTTTGCTGGCTCAAGGCGTCCACAGGCAGTAACTCCAGCATGCATTCGGATTGCTCAGGAGTGTGCCATTCTTTATTGGAAGATCGATTCGTTATTTGCTTCCAAACGAGAGACTATCCAAGTTTTTGGACTTTTCCGAGATTTTGGAGAACTTTCTGGATGGGCAAATCTGGACCAAACAATAACTGCGCCGGGAAAACTGCGCGCAAGCTTCTCTCTCTGCTCTTCTAAAATCTCAGCGAGATTCCTCCTCGAACAGAACGGCGGCCCGTGGTCAGTTGAGTGAGTACCTCTCCGTTGTCGGTTGTGGTTTGCGCATCGAGCAAATTTCGCGCGTCGAGAACGGCCTCAGCACGGATGGGCAAGCCGAAGCTGGGAAGTTCCTGCGTTACCTGAATGCTAAGCGACGGATCGTAAACGCCGAGTCGGCCCGCAAAAGGGTCGATTGCAAAAACTGTCGCGTTTGGCGAGAAGCGCAGCACTGTGCGCACCCTAGTTCCGGTATCGAATCCGGCGCCTAGCTGAAATGCAGCCGTCTGGAAGAAAGAGTTTTCAAACATGTCTGCGGGTCTTGAGATGTCGCCCGAAGCTAACCGCTGACCGCGACCAAACGAGTAACCCGCCGATGCGGTCCAAACCCGGCTCAACCTGCGTGTGTAAACCACTCGCATCCCGCGCGATGCGCCCTGCTGATTTGCAACGTTAATGAAAGCTTCACCTGTAGCACCGGAGAATGCTGTTATCGGAGTGCTGAGCATGCCAATGCCGCGGCCCGTTGTGGTATCGAAAAAGGCGGTGGCTTCAAGGTTGGACTTGTTGTCGATCACGCGCTCGACGCCAAACTCCAGGCGATGACTTCGCTCCATTACCGCCTGGCCATCAACAAAAGCAATTGGTCTCCTGCCGACATCGGTGAAAGCAATCTGACTATTTTCAAAAGTTGCGACACTCTGCGTGCGAGCTTCTTCGCCACCAGAGGCATAAGCGGCACGCAAACGCGTGCGCGCGTTCGCGTCAAACTGTAGGCCGATTCGCGGATTCAAAGAGCGTGCGCCGCCGCGGCCGAGGAAACGCGAATAATCGAGGCCCAGCACGATAACTATGCCGTCGCGAACCACCCATTCATCGATGGCGCGCACAGAAAACTGGCCGAGCGTGTCACTCTGATCGGACTTCACTTTGGTCCAAATCGGTTCAGGAAACTTGATGGCGCCCACGCTCATGCCAACGCGATGGTGCTGTCCGGCGCGCACGTGTGTGGTGGCTTCAAATCGTTCAGGCGCATTCGGACCAGCACCCATTTGTCCGGCAAAGACTAGTTCAATCCCCTTTTTTGAATTCGTGGCAACAGCGAAATTAAGTGCGGGATAAGCCACGCCGTAAGAGCTGGCGAAATAAGTTTCGAGCACGCCCTGCACATGTTTGCCTGGCTCTGCATTTACGGTTTCTTCGCTTGGTTCAGTTATGTCGTCGGTTGGAGATTGGGCCTTGGCAGTTTCCGCGGCCACAATCGCCTGAATGTCGTTGTCATCACCTTCCTGCGCCTGGAAGATCGATCGCCGAGTTTGCGCTGAACGCAAAGTCCATCTCACATCGTCGCGGTCCCGGCGTTGCTCAACCAAAGTTTTGCCCGAACCAAGGGGCTCGAGATTGAAGCGGTAGATGAGTTCCTGCGACGCGCGCACTTCAACAGCCGAGAAAACAACTTCATTGAATCCGTGGGCAATGGCGTGAATGCCATAGCGGCCAGGCAAAATGCGTGTCGCAAAACGGCCGTTGATGTCGCTGCGGGTTTGTTTGACGACCTTGCTGGTACCGTCTTTTATTAGGGAGATTATGGCGCCGGCGAGAGGATTGCCTTTATTGTCAACAACAGCGCCTGAGATGGTCGCCAGGCTTCCCGCGCTCGCATTTACAGATGCAGGTTGCGCGTAGAAGGCAAAGAAAACCGCGACCAGCGCTAATAATTTTCTTCCGAATACTTTCATCGACACGAAACCTCCTTACGTTTCGTTTCGGAAACGTTTGAAGTAATCGAGTGTGGCTGCTGTCTGCACAAAATAGGCAAGCGTCTCCGCATAGGTCACGCCTTCGTGTAGAACTACAAAGTAGTCTAGCCTCAAACCCGAGAAGGCAAACTGGTTCAGGCCAGGAGACTTACCGGAACCGTTGAATAGCCTTCATTTTCCGCCAACAATTCATTCGGTGTCAAGGAATCGGCCCGATTTTCCGCGCAATTTGGGCTGGCTTTGCCGCCTGTTGCCGCCGTGCTAGGATGCGAAGTGGCACCGAATTCCAACCAGTTTTGTTAACTCAACTAATGATTGACGACGTTCGCTCCACTAAACTTTCCAACGGCATCAAGATCTTGACCGAGCATATGCCCGGCCTCAGATCCGTGACCGCCGGCATTTGGGTGCGCCGCGGCTCGCGCCACGAAGCGCCGGAGTTGAACGGCATCTGCCATTTCATCGAGCATGCTGTTTTCAAAGGGACCAAACGTCGTTCGGCGCGCGACATAGCTGTCGAATCAGATCGTCTTGGGGGACATTTCGACGCTTTTACTACGCATGAGATGACTGGTTTCGCGCTAAAGGTTGCGGACACCAGTTTGCCGCCGGCTTTTGATTTGGTTGCGGACCTGCTTGCCCATCCTCGTTTTGACCAAAAAGATCTGGAGCGCGAACAGAAAGTCATCCTCGAAGAGATGAAGATGGTCGAGGACACGCCCGATGAACTTTTGGGCGAACTCTTCAATGCTGCTTACTTTCCCAATCATCCCCTGGGACGGCCAATCGAAGGCACGCGGGAAACTATTTCGTCGTTCAATCACGAAGCGATTACTGACTTTCATGCCAGTGGCTTTTTGCCGGCAAACCTGGTAGTGGCAGCGGCGGGTAACGTTCAGCATGACCAGTTGGTAGAGTTGGTCAACAAGTCTTTTCCTAATACGAACCGTTCCCCATCCGTTTTGAGGGAAGAAGCTCCGCTGCCGGCAACTCCCATCCTGATTGAACAGAAAGAACTCGAGCAGGCGCATCTGGTAATCGCTGCACCCTGGCCTAACGCAAAGAGCGCCGAGCGGTATGCGGCCAGTCTGTTGGCATCGGTTATTGGTGGCAGCACTTCCAGCAGACTTTGGCAGAAGATTCGCGAGGAACGCGGTCTTGCCTATTCCGTGGGCGCCGGTGGCAACACGTTTTCCGACGTGGGCGTATTCACAATTTACGCGGGCACATCGCCAGAACATCTGGATGAAGTAGTCGACTTATCGCTTGAGGAGCTGCGACGGGTAGTGGAAGAGAGTGTTTCCCCCGATGAACTGAAGCTGGTGAAGGACCAGGCGCTCTCGCTGCTGCTGTTGGGTCTGGAATCATCAAGCGCACGCGCCGGCGGCCTCGCGCGCCAGGAAATTATCCACGGGCGACGGATTACACCGGCCGAGGTTATTGCAAAGATCGAAGCAGTAACTCCGGACGATATGCAACGGGTCGCGCGAAGCTTCTTTAAGAGCGAGTCATTGTCGCTCGGCGCGCTGGGAAATTTGAATGGCTTTAACGTCGATCGCTCGCGGCTGCAGATCTGAAGAGCAGAGGCCAGAGAACAGAGGTCGGAGGTCAGAAGTCGGAAGTAAGGAATCAGAATTCAGAGCTGCGAACCGCAAGTCTGACCTCTGATCTCTGACTTCCGACTTCTGTCTCTTCGTGATAAAGTTTTCCTTCCGCCTTTGTTGGTAGCTAGTTCTAGTTTTTACATCCTTAACATGAAACTTACCGTTCTTGGCAGCGGCTCAACGGGGAATGCGGTTCTGATCGTTGCCGGCGATACACGTGTTCTCGTCGATGCCGGATTGAGCGCCAAAGAAATTGCGCGCCGGCTGGCGCTGGTCGGCGAAGACGTGCAAAAGCTTGACGCGGTTTTAGTCACTCACGAGCACGGCGATCATGCCGGCGGGCTGCGCGTCCTGCTACGAACAGTTGCTTGCCCCGTTTACATCTCTGCAAAAACTCACGACGCCTACGTCGGCGAAAAGTTTAACGTCAGCAACGACGAACCGCGCAAACGTGCCAAGGCACTGCGCGATCGGGTCGAACAGATCGAGTCCAGCAAGGATTTTCGCATCGGGGAAATCGACTTTCATCCGTTCACTATCCCGCATGATGCCGTCGATAACTTCGGATTTACGGCCACGCATCAGGGCGTGAAGATTGCGACGCTGATGGATTTTGGCCATATCACAACGCTGGTCAGCGAGCGGCTGCGCGGTTGCGCGGCGGTGGTCATGGAGTCGAATCACAGCCGCGACATGCTAAAGGCCTGCGATCATTATCCATGGGAACTAAAACAGCGAATCTTGTCGCGGCTGGGCCACCTTTCAAACGAAGATGTCGCCGAATGGATCCAGGATGGGTTTGACGGCGTGGCCAAATTCATTGTCCTGGCCCATCTTTCGCAGCGCGCCAACAATCCCTATCTGGCGAAGATTTCGGCTGAAGTTGCGTTGCAGGAACGCTTCCCGCTTTTTCACGCCGACACCGAAATCAGTCTTTCTCTTCCCAGGGAGCCGACGCCCTGGATCGAGGTCTGACAACGACTGCGGGCCAGCACGCTGTCTATAGGATGGATCAACGCAAAAAGTCTCAGGGTTGGGAAGGGCGGCTTGCCCCCGCTTGCGTAGAATGCCATCCAAGCGGCGGGGGTAAACCACCCTTCCCAACCCTGAGATTTTCTACAACTTTGAGCTTTACCTTCTTGCATCTGCCTCCGCGCTTAATTGCATTGCTGATTCTTTCAGTATCGATTTTCGCCATCGCTTGCGCCATCAATCAGGCTGGCAGAACTATTCCTTCGGAAGTGGAATCGACAATTGGCAATATCAGCGACGATATTGCGGGGGAGCGTTACGAAAAGATTTACAACGAAGCTTCGGAACTTTGGCGTCAGGATGCGACGCTGGAACAGTCTGTCGCTACATTCAAAACGTTGCGCAACCGATTGGGCCAGGTTGAAAACCGAATGCTGCAATCCGCGACTGAGCAACAAAATTCCGGTGGGCCATTGCAAGGCCGCGCTTACATTGTTACTTATCAAACCAAGTTTCAGAATGGCGAAGGCATGGAAACCTTCACCCTGGTCGAGCGCAACGGCCACTGGTTGCTGGCGCGCTATTTTGTGAATTCCACGGCGCTAAAATAGGTGACACCCGACACCCGAAGATGATCGATCGCTACACACTACCGGAAATGGGCGCGCTCTGGAGCGAGCAGAGCAAGTTCCAGAAATGGCTCGACGTGGAGATAGCCGTCTGCGAAGTGCATGCTGAGATGGGAACCATCCCGCGCGAGGCGGTCGAGCAGATCAAAGCGCGTGCAAGTTTCTCAGTCGAGCGCATAAACGAAATTGAGAAGACAACCAACCACGATGTCATTGCCTTTACCACCAACCTCGCTGAAAACATCGGCGACGCCGCCCGTTTTGTTCATTATGGCCTGACTTCTTCCGACGTAGTCGATACCGCCAACGCACTCTTGTTGCGCGATGCCAGTGATCTCCTGCTTAAGAAAATCGAGTCTTTTCTGGAAGTACTCAAGCGGCGCGCGCTTGAGTTTAAGAAAACTCCGCAGATTGGCCGCACGCATGGCATTCACGCCGAGCCTACTTCATTTGGACTGACGTTCGCGCTTTGGTATGACGAGATACGTCGCAATCGCGAACGCTTGCGACGGGCCCGCGAGACGGTTGCGTTTGGCAAAATCAGCGGTGCGGTCGGAGCTTTTGCCCTGCTCGATCCGCAGGTTGAGGAAAAAGTTTGCGCGCGCCTTGGGCTTAAACCTGCTCCCGTCTCAACACAAATTATTCAGCGGGATCGCTACGCGGAATACCTGAGCACGCTGGCAATCATTGCTTCTTCACTCGACAAGTTCGCGCTTAACATTCGTCACTGGCAACGGACCGAGGTCGGCGAAGCGCAGGAGAGATTCAGCGCCGGGCAAAAAGGATCGAGCGCAATGCCGCACAAGCGCAATCCGATCATTTCTGAGCGCATCTGCGGCATGGCCCGCATCGTCAGGGCCAATAGTCTGGTCGGTTTGGAAAACGTGGCGCTATGGCACGAGCGCGACATCTCGCATTCGTCCGCCGAACGCGTAGTGCTACCAGACTCAAGTATTGCCCTCGACTACATGCTGCACAAAGCGACCTCGCTAATTGACGGACTGCTGGTCCATCCGGAGCGCATGCTCGAAAATATTCAGGCAACGCGAGGGCTCGTGTTTAGTGGACAACTATTGCTGGCGTTGACGCAAAAAGGCGTGGCGCGGGAGACCGCTTACGAGTGGGTGCAGCGAAACGCGATGAAGGTTTGGGACGAGAAGAAAAACTTTCGCGAGCTGTTGGCCAGTGATGTTGATATTTCGAACCAGCTTTCCGCTCGCGAGATTGATGGCGTGTTTAATCTCAATACTTACTTGAGAAACATCGATAAGATCTTTGCAAGAGT
>DASQPM010000294.1:0-8704 GCA_035643935.1 Pyrinomonadaceae bacterium
GTAACCCTTAATTCTGTCTCACGATAGGGCAGGTGTGAAGGTGCGGCGCATACCACCCCAACCATCGAGCGCGACTTAATGTTGCCCGACAGTAGGGGTCTGGATACCTCGGCGCCTGAGAGCCAGAAGCCAGAAGTTGAACTGAAGTCCGCGGTCTCGCGAGTGATGGTTAAGCCGCAGGTAGATGCAAGTGTGGCTGAGGAGAGTTGATACATGTATGCAGAAACGATGACTCTTCCCCTGGATGCGGATGGAAAGATTTTTGCCATTCACGATGAAAAGGGGAACATTATCGGAACCGGCACGCGCGAGGTTTGCGAAATCCTTTTGTACATAATAGGCAAACCTGTGTCAGCCAGCATTTCAGGAAGAATAAACGCACCCATTCAGCGCCGGCCCAATGTCCGTGCTGCGATAGCAATATAACAACCAAGCTAGTGGCATTAAATAATTTAGATTCCGCTATTGTCTGGGGTTATCGCGGGTGTGGAGATTGAACCGACGGGCTCAGGGGTTGAAAGGTTTGCCAAGACTGGAGAATCCCCATCGTCGCATAGCTTCACCTATTTCAGACCGCTCACCTTGCCTGAAGCTGCGCGAAGATTAGCTTTCTCTCTTGGTAATCTCTGATTTCTGTGCGGGTGGAAGCACACTTCCCTTCCAACGATAAATTCTCCTGTTGTGTAGGTCCTAGTTGTTTATTTAAATTCAGCGGGTTGCTACGCAGTGCGCTCGACTCCGTACCCCCCTGCTTGGTGTACCGTGAAGCAAAGCAGAATTACAACGCTTAAAAAAGTCTCGGGTAAGCTGAGGCGAATATGGGTCGGTCGTGACCAGAGACCCGCAGAGGAACGGCAGATGCTCCGTCTTTTAGTCGTTGATGGAGAGGAGTCAATTTGTTTTTCTATGAAAGAATACTTCACTCTGCGAGGCTATAGAGTTGATACGGCGCGGGAGTTGGAAGAGGCGGAAAAACTGATTGAAGCTACGGATTATCAGGTGGTAATTCAGGATCTAAGGTTGGGCCCGGCTCAAAAACCGGATGGCCTGGAGATGGTTAAATTCATTCGCGGCCAAAATGCCCATACGCGAATCATTGTCCTCACGGCTTATGGGTCGGCCGAGATGGAAAAGGAGGCACTAGCTAGTGGTGCCGACGCATTCTTGAGGAAGCCTAAGCCCCTCTCTCACGTCGCCCAGATTATCCAGGGACTAATCGAATCTCCCCCCAAGCAAGCAGCCCGAGGCGCCTGACACGGACCAATCAGCTACCAGCTTTACTCACAACTAGACCAATCTGGTTCGGTAACTCTGAAGTTCTGTTCTTTCTGTCCAAAACATCAATAATTTCGTCCGTTAAATTCAAGCCTGACATGGCCGCCAAAGCCGAAGCAGTATCCTACCAGTATAGAGCTCGGTAAATCTAGGCAATCCTGCCATGCAGAAAGGCAAGCAACTGCGTTGTTATGTTTTCACAAAATAAATACTATCTCGATTCAAATTCGAGAGAGCCGCTCTGAATAGGAATTCTGGTGCCGAAGCCAAAGCGATCCATTCTCACCAAGTGCTGGCCGCCTGCGTCATGGACCAGCTTCACTGTATTCACATGAAACTCGTTAAAGCTTGGCGTGCCGTTGGAAGCAGCGGCGGATGCCGTCATTGGCCCACTTACCCAACGCAGGCTGAGCCGGCCGTCATTCTTTACGCGATTGATTAGTGTGGCGCTGAGTCGATAGTTCTTGAACGGCAACGAGGCGCGCAGTTGTCTGATAACTGATTCCAACGATGCCGGCATCTTCGCGTCATTAACATCCTGGTTGGTGGCAACGAGCAGATAGAGTTGAGTGTCGAGGTTCGTTTCGTCGTCTTTCTTCTCGGCTTGAGTTGTTCGCTGGGAGGGATCGGGTGATGTTTGGGCAAACACGTGATGGCCGCCGCTAGAGACGGTGAGCAGAAGCAACGCAAACAGAATTCGTGCGGATGTTTTGAACAGGTTCATAAACTTGTCTCCTTCGATTTGGTTTTTTGAAAAACGAGGAGAGTTGCGAGCTTTTCGACAAACTTGGGTTGTCGGACTTGTCGCCTTCCGTGGGCTCAGACTTGTTAATCGCAAGGTGCCGGCAATCGCTTACTAACACGCTCGCGATGATAAGAAGTTCCAACTTAGCGGCCACGCGTTAAGTGTGCCACAGAAGCAGAGAGTCACAGAAAGTGATTCAAAAGAAAGAAGCTCAAGGTTGGGAAGGGCGGCTTGCCCCCGCCCGGCTTGAGCGGGGCCTCAAGAGCGGGGGTAAACCACCCTTCCCAACCATGAGCTTTTCATTCTTGCGTCCTATTAGAAAACTTGAATGATTCGAAAGTACTCTGCGTCTGAGTATCTCTGTGGCAAGAATCACTTTTTCTGTTCGGTGTTCAAATCTAAGCGCAATTCAAACTGCGCGCCTTGACCATTAACAGGCGAAACGAGTCGTGCCGTTCCACCCGCCTCTTCCATACGCTTGCGTACGATGGCCAGGCCAAGGCCCGTGCCCCGTTGTTTAGTGGTAAAGAAAGGCTCCCACACTCGCTTTCGCAATTCTTCGGATATCCCTGGGCCACTGTCAGCGACGGTGATAACCAACGTGTGGTCTGCAATTTCCTGCGTGATCGTTATCTCACCGCCCTTGTCCGTTGCTTGCAGTGAGTTCAGCAGCAAATTCGAAAGCGCCACTCGCACACCAGAAACCACCTCGCCGCTAAGCTCACCATCGGTTCCAAGTGTCGTCGTTAATTGAACGCCACGGTTATCGGCGTTCGCCTGAAACAATCTGACCACAGCCTCAACCAGTTGGCTGGCGAGTTGCGGCAATTCCGCAGGCGCTTTGCTGCGCGCGAAACTCAACAGTTGCGTAACGCTCTGGCCCAACCGATCTGTTTCGCCGACAATCAAACTCAAATCGCGCGCATACTCCCGGCTCATGCTCTCGTCTTCACCCATCAGCTGCGCAATAGACTTTATGGCTGAAAGCGGGTTCTTAATCTCGTGCGCGACCGTAGCCGCCATTTGTCCAAGCGCCGCCAGGCGTTCACGCTCCGCAAGTTTTCGTTCAAGCGTGACGTTTTCTTCCACCAGCCGGCAGTCTTCGACGGCGATAGCCACCTGCCCGGCAAGTACTTCCAGCACCGAGCGCGTGTCTTCGGTCAGCGTTGCTGCGACCGCATCAATCAACAGAACGCCGGACACTCGTTCGTCGCGTCGCAGCGGATAGGCCAGCGCGAACCCGTGATGAGTAAGCGCAGGATGGTTTTCGACTGGTTTCCAGCCGTTCATTTGCGAAAGCTCGATAACATTTTCCAGCACGCTTTCGCTGAAAGGAGGGCCGTCATTTGCGGAAAACTCTAGCGCGGACTCGCCGGAAACGAAACGCTCTCGCAAGACGATGCGCGCGCTGCGCAAGCCGAGCGAACGGGTCGTTTGTTGCTGAACAAAATCCAGCAACTGCGGCAACTGTCTGTACTGCCCAGCTTGCGAGCTAATGCGGGAAACAATCTGACGATAGAGCGCGGCTTCGCGTTCGAACAGCTTATGAAAACGTTTCTCGAGCCAGCGGCGTAATGGCGCGGCCCCGAGTGCGAGCCCTAGGATTAGTAACGCTTCGACGACGCCGGGCCGGAAGCCGTAACGCAACGTCATCCAGTCGCCAATTGTTTTGATGCCGTAAATGTAAATGGTGAGAACAACAGCGGCAAAGGATGCGACTATCAAACTCTCCTCGATAATCAGCTCGAGATAGCGATAACGATAGATGTAGTAAGCCAGCAGAAGCGAGGGCAGCAACGAGCCAAGGTTCGCAACTGTCTTTAAGTAGAGACCGGCTTCAGTTCCCTCACCCAGACCGAAAGCCAGCGCCGCCAGAATCACGATTCCGATCACTACGAACGACGCAGCAAGTGTTTGCATGATCCGCTGCTCGCTGCGATTTTGGGTCTTCTTCGCGATTAGCAGTTCAGTGATCGCAATGAGACCGAGTACGTAGGTGATCCAGACCGCCATCGGTAGAACCAAAAAATGCAGCCGGGACATCATCGGCGCATAAGGCCGGAACCATATCTTGTAGAGTGCGACAGCCAGAAAAATATTGGGCAGATAAGAAAGGTAGACGCGAACTTTTTCGCTCAGCTTTAGCGGGCGCCTGGCGGCGGCAGCCCACAGATAGATGTGAATGTGAAGTAGAAAGGAATAAGCAAACGTGATACTGATTACGGAAACAGTATCAGCCGCGCGCAGCAGGGTGCTCCATTTGTCGTAACTGAAACCAAAGAGCCCATGGAGGGTGATGATCAAGTTGCTGCCGTGCCAGCCGCCCATCGTTAGCGCCAGCAGAAACAGCAGTCGCTCAACGGCCGTCAACTTGCGGCGTCGCGAAAAGAGTTGGATTCCCAACCAGACCGGCAACACCGCGCCGATTGAATAACCGACAAGTTGTAGGACTTCGAGTGGGGACATTGGTCAGTAGGCAGAAGGCAATAGGCAGCAAACGGAAAACTAGATTTTCCATTTTTCATTTACCATTTTTCATTGTTCATTTTGGGACTGCAGTAAACGTCGATTTTGTTTTTCCGCTTCCTGCAGCAGATACAAGAGCGATAAGGCGATAAAGTTAGATGACACTGCTTTCTGCCTACTGCCTACTGCCTACTGCCTACTGACTTGTGCCTACTGATTCGCGGCGCTGCGCGTGGTTGTTGGCAGGAATGTGATTTCTGTGCGGCGATTGCGAGCTCGACCGGCGACAGTCGCGTTACTCGCCAGCGGATTCGCTGCTCCCATGCCGTTCGCTTGCAATCGCGCCGCATCGACCCCGGCCGCCTGAAAGCGATCAGATAATTCGCGCGCTCGTTCCTGGGTGAGCTGTTGCAATGTGACCTCGTCGCCTTTGCCGTCTGTGTAGGCTTCGATCACAACCTGATAGTCAGGATTGCTTGCCAGCAGCGCCGCGAGCGGTTCGAGTTTCGAAGCCGCCGCCGAAGCTAACGTCGCTGCGCGCGGACCACTCCAGATTGATTCCGGCAAAAGGAGTTGGAATCCTTTCGCGGTTTCCTTCACCGTACCAAACTTCGCCAAACTACTTTTCAGCGTTGCTTCGGCCGCACGCCGTTGTTGTTCGCGTTGCTCGCCTTCCACTCGCGCCTGCTCAGCGTGTCGCTCGCCCTCAATGCGCGCCAGGCTAACTTTGGCTGCTTCTCCCTCGGCACGCACCGTCTGTAATTCATCGCGCAGCCGGGCCGCCTCGATTCTTTGTTCGCGCAACTGCTCGTTTGCGCTCGACGCATCACGCTCGGCTAGCTCACGCGCGCGCTGTTCGCGATCCAGCGCACCGCGAAGCTGCTCGATTTCCTGTTGCGCTGTCTGCGCGGTTTGCTCAGCAGAGCGCAGCGCCTCATCGCGACGTTGAATATCTTCCCGGCGAAGGCGCGCCGCGCGCCGGGTGAATGCCATCTCCTCAGCCTTGGCGCCAGATGAAGTAGCCTTACGCGCCAGCACATCGACCTCCGCAGCAGGTTGATTAAACCTGAGTGCCTTCTCGGCAGCGAGCAGGTCTGCTTCGGCTTGTTCAAGTTCCGGCGCTGCATCCTGCTGTGCGCCCGCAAAGCGCGCGAGGTTGACCGCTTGCCGCGCGCCGAGAAGCGAGACTGGAATGTCGCGATAATCTGATGAGGCGATTTCGGGCAAGCGCGGATCTCTAAAATAGTCGCTCGAGTTTCCAATGTATTGCACGTTGACGGTTTCCACCTGGCTGTTACCGGGCCGCTGCGGTGGAATGTTTTCCAGCACGACCATGCGACTTGGAACTTTCATTAAGAAGTGCGGTTCCGCGGTTACTATCAAGGCAAAGGTTTGCAGCGGCGTCGTCACGTCGAGTTTCGACGCGATATACGGGCTGCCGCCTCGCTTGATCTCGCCCAGATTATCAACATGCCCGTCTGGTGAGATGGCCCACAGAACAAAGGTCGTGTAAATGCCGCCCAGCTCGTTAGCGCGCGGCAGATTGTCGATCGCCAATTCAACTCGAGTTCCGCGGCGGCCGGCGCGTTTCACTTTTGCCTCGCCCTTTAATCTTGGCAGCAGCGTCGTGCCACGAAATTTCACCGTCACACTTTCATCCAGCGGGTACGTGACCGCGGTGGTCCGGCGCGACAGGTCACTTTGCGCAAATATCGCGGTACAGCCGATGGCGGCGCACACCAGAGAAACCAATAGAACGGGCAGCAAGCGTCGATAAAAAGTCATAATCATGATCCTCGTATCTTTTAGTACTGAAAATCTTTCAATCGAGAAGAAAACCGCTGTTTCTGTTGATGCAACAAGCGTGATCATTGTTGCCGACGGGTAGGAAAAGGGTCAAGTCAACGACCGGACGAAAACCGGGTTTTGCGGTAGGCAAGGAGCTGGACCACAAAAATTGAAATCGCGCCAAGCAGCAGGATGTGGACGAAGCCGCCCTTGTGTAAGAGGAACTTGAGAACGAACCAGGCTAAGAAGAGTATCGCGCTAAACGCCCACATCTTGAATACCTTCTAATGGCTGTTTGAAATGGTACGCACACGCGAACGGCGGCCCGATTTGTCCTGGAGCTTTGCCGGCACGACTGCTCCGCCGGAAACAAAAAAGCGAACCGGCTTTGAAAACTGGCCAGCCTGAAAATTGGCAGGCGCCGTGCGCCAGAAATAATAACCGGGCGGCAGGCCACTCACTGTGTATCGCTCGCCATTAACGCGACCGTCAAAAAATATACTGCGGAAATATTCATCGCTCGCAATTTGGAGTCGATACTTTGCGACGCCCTGTTGTTGGGTCCATTGGATTGAGGTGGGGAATGAAATTGAACGGGCCTGTTGGCCCAAAACAATGACAGGCAGTGCGAGCATGAACGACAGAACCAACACGACGCGCACTTTCTGCGGTTGAAAGGACAAGAATTTTTTGCAGGAATCTATTGACACTGCGTGAAGCGCCGGGGATAAAACGTTTCTGTTATGGAGCTTCATTTAGCTTATAACCAACGCCGCGGACAGTGAGCACATAACGCGGATTCTTGGGATCGGTTTCCAGTTTTTTGCGCAGCCGGTTTATGTGTGGATCGATGTTCCGCTGATAGCCTTCGTACTCTGTGCTCCAAACGCGATCGAGCAGCGCATTACGCGACCACGCGCGGCCCGGCTCGGAGGCAAGCAGTTCCAAAATTTGAAACTCGAGCGGCGTCAGATCGATGCGCGTGCCTTCGCGTATAACTTCGTGGCGGCGCTTATCAATCACCAGGTCCCCAACCGCAACCCGCTCGTCATCGCCGCTGGGTGCAACGGAAGTCGATCGCTTCAACAAAGCCTCGACTCGGTATTCAAGTTCGCGCGGACTAAAAGGCTTGCCCAGGTAATCGTCGCCGCCGGCCTCAAAACCAGCGACCTTGTAGTCCAACGCGTCGTGTGCGGTCAGAAACAGGGCCGGTGTCTGCACGCCGCGCTCGCGCGCGCGCTTTAGAAGATCAAAGCCCGACATCCCGGGCATGGAAACATCCAAAATAAAACAATCGAACTTGCCCGTCGTCGCCGGCTGCAGCGCAGCGTTGCCGCTTTCGCGTTCGTCCACCTGGAAACCCAGCCGTCGGAAATACTCGGCGAGCAACAGGCGCATGTCCGCGTCGTCATCGACTATCAACAAGCGTTTACCTGCGAACTTGCTCTCTACCTGTGTTGGCTGTGCCAAGTTTCCTGGTCCCGTCGGGTTTATTAGTGGTCGATTGGTCGGCTGGAATTATAACTCAGTTCCCTCGGCGTGGTCTAAGAAAAGCACGCGCAAGCAATGTCAGGCGGGTTTCGTCAAGCTCTTGGTGGGCAACATCAAGGAATCGGATGTCAGTAGTGTTCCGCTGGTATGTGTTAATAACAGCAACGATTCGGGCGCGATGAGGTCAGTACCACCGCGCGGTAGCGGGTGGGTTATCGATAGAGCAGCTAGTGCGCTTGGCACATAATTGGTTTGCCGAGATTCTTGTTTGGCACCAGACCCACCCGCTACCGCGCGGTGGTACTGACCTCATCACCTTGCAGTAACTCACAAGGCCGTCGGCCCTTTTCTTGGCAAATACGCTAACCGTCCAATATCGGATCTCCATTTACTTACGATATTTTGCGAGCACATCGGCCAATGAAACGGATTGCAGCTTTCCGGCCTGGTATGCTTGGATCCGGTCCTCGACTTCCTTCCGCCACAGCGCATCCATCGCTTCGTCGGGTTCGTCGAGACTGGAAAGGAGTTGGTCGACGAGACGAGCCTTTTCTACGGCGGGAAGGTCCATTAGTCGATCAAGAATTTCGCTGGTTTCGACACTCATCGCCCTGCCTTCCTTTCATTGTTGACTGTGAAGTTTACCATGGCGGATTACTCTAGCAGAACCAAACGCACTTAATCCAAGCCGAGTTCGGAGTATTACGAGCGTGGTTGATCAGTCAGACGTGTCATGCTACTACTCTTGCGGTATTCACTCTTGATCCGTTGCACTCCCGCAATTGCGTATAGCTGGACACGCTTGGGACGTTAAGAGAATTGCTTGCGGCCTAAAGCCCTTTCCGTGGACGGCGGCGGACCGGAGTTCGTTCTTTGAGCAGGTCCCGGTGTCTCGTTTCGATGATGTAGGCAAGTTTCTGATAACTCATGCTTAGATTA
>DASQPM010000295.1:0-8331 GCA_035643935.1 Pyrinomonadaceae bacterium
CCCCGGTGCGGGACACTCCAGTCGCCGCTGGCCTTTGGAGCAGTTCACTGAGTTGGCCGACTGCTTGATCAGGAACGATCAGGTGAAAGTCCTGGTTTTTCTCGGTCCCGAAGAGCAACCATTCGTTAAAGACATCCGCCGGCAGTTTCCCTCATCAACAGTGCTGCTAGATCAACTTACGCTGCCGCAGCTCGCCGCCGCCGCTACACGCCTGGCCGCATTCGTGTCCAATGACACTGGTCCCATGCACATTGCTTCTGCGGTGGGAACGCCGGTCGTATTACTATTAGACAAACGGGCCCCCACAAGTTATCTGCCCCAGGGCGATCACCATCGCGTAATCTATAACAACATCATCAGCGATATTTCTGTCGATGAGGTTTACGTCGCCACCCGATCGATTCTTGCTTCGGGCCGGACGAGTGCTCTTTTCGCGCGTTAATTCCCCCAAGGCCCCTGTCCTTAATCCTTAGGTTAGCCGAGAAAACAATGAATCGCATTTCAACAAACCAGACACTCCTGGCCAAGAGTCTCGTCGGCCTTATCGTGGCAATAACACTACTGCTGCTTGCGCGGCCGATGATGACGGGAGCGAAGAATTCGAACAAACAACGCCCAAAGACTGCTTCACCTTCCGAAGCGAAACCCAGCGTTGCCGCGTCAGGGGAGGTGGCCCAGCAGATTAACAGCACGATCGAAAATGGCGAGTTTGCCTATGCACGCTGGGGCATCTGCGTGATCTCCCTTACGGATGGGGCAGTAGTTTATCAGCGCGATGCAGATAAGCTCTTTACCCCGGCATCGAACATGAAAATCTACACCACCGGCGTCGCGCTCGATTTGCTGGGGGCTGACTATCGCTGGCGCACATCGGTCTATACGAGCGCGCAACCGGATGCGGGCGGACGGATTCATGGCGATTTGATTTTGTACGGACGCGGCGCGCCCGACTTGATAGCAAACAGCAACGACGGCAGCAAAGGGTCGTTGTCCGGTCTTGCTGATCAACTTTATCAAAAAGGAATCAGGCGCATAGATGGCAAGGTTATCGGAGACGAAAGTTATTTCCGTGGCGATCCACTTGGCGATGGTTGGCAGTGGACCGATCTGCAATGGTACTTCGGCGCCGAAGCGAGCGCGCTTTCAGTCAACGGCAACGAGGTTGATGTGAATATCGTGCCTTCTGGAAAAGGATCAGAAGCGCCGGTTGTGAAAATCAGTAATGCGCTAGCGAATGTCGTCGTGCAAAACCGCATGGCGCTGGCTGACAAAGAAGGACGACCGACAGTTGGCTTACATCGTGGTCTTTCCGACAACAATCTCGAAGTGTGGGGCGAATTCACTCCAGCAAGCAAAGGATTCGGCGCTCGTCTCTCGGTTCACGATCCAGCGCTTTGGGCCGCACGTTTGTTTGTTGAAGCATTGAAGGCCCGCGGCATCGCGGTCGGCGGCGAAGCGCAGTCTCGTAATGCGCGCGCGGCGCAAAATGTTAGGTTTGATCCTGGTAAGGCGAGCGAGCTCGCTTTCGTAACCAGTCAGCCATTAAGCGAGATTGCTAAAAAGACGAACAAGGAAAGCATCAATCTCAACGCTGAACTCATTTTGCGCACTTTGGGCCGAGAGCGTGGTGAGATGATTGCCGGGCCGGAGCCCGCCGGCAGAGAACGCGGAGATGATGAAGCAGGCCTTGCTGTTGTGCGCTTATGGTTATCGCGTGCTGCAGTGCCATCAGCACACATAGCGCTTCATGATGGTTCCGGATTGTCGCGGCTCGATCTGGTGACACCTGAAACAAGCGCCCGTCTGCTGATAGCGATGTCAAAGACAGCAGCGGCTGCGGCTTTCAAAGAGTCGCTTCCGATTGCGGGGCGCGACGGAACGTTGGCCGGCCGGCTACGGAATCTGTCTGATCGAGTATGGGCAAAAACCGGATCGCTCACTTACGATAACTCTCTATCCGGATACATGATTACTGCGAAGGGCGAAGTGCTCGCCTTTTCCATCATGTGCAACGACCAAACGGGTCGCGACGCCAGCATTCGACTGATCGATCAAATCCTCACTCTAATGGCTGGCCCTACCGCCAGCTCCGCGGAAAAATCCCAAAAACCCTAATAAAAAAGCTAGCGACGACCAATGTTGCTACTAGACAAACATCGTTAAACTGCGTATTATTAACGGTGCCGCCTGCAGCGGCTGGGTTTTCACCCCATAGTACGAACACCTCACAACTCGTTTGAGCAAACGCAATCCCCCTTCATTCAGGAGCGAATCAAAATGTTAAGACGGCTCGGCACTCTCGCTTTCATCGCAAGTACGTTGACACTTGTAGTCTCAAATACTTTTGCGCAGACAAACCTAACGGCAAAGGCGACTGCGCCTCAGCCGGTGCCGGCGGCGGTAGTGCCGGAGAGCGATCGCATGAGAGACGGACTGGTCGGACCGGTGCGAAGAGTGCGCACAGAAGTTGCCAAGCTGTTAAATGAGAATGGCAAGTTGACTGAGGCTAAGCACGCGGTGCTCGAAGTTATTTCTTACGATCGTAGCGGCAACAAGATTGAGAACCAGTATTTTCCCATCGCAGGCGCCACGCTCACTGGCAAAGAAAGCTATAAGTACGACGATAAGGGAAACATCAGCGAGATGACACTGGTGAATGCGGATGGTTCTTTGTTGAGCAAGGAGACCTACAAGTACGAATTTGACTTCGCCGGTAACTGGAACAAGATGACGACGGCGGTCGCCGTGATCGAAGGTGGCAGAATGTCGTTTGAGCCGACGGAAGTGACCTATCGATCGATTATGTATTACCTCGACGATAGTGTTTTGCGAATGGCCCAACCCGCGGCTGCACCGGTCAGCGTGCCTGCGAATGCAGATAACAAAGCGGTTTCCACTTCGGCGAATTCTGTCAGCAACAACCCGGTGAACCCACCGAAGAGCGCGCCGTCTTTACCGGCCGCTATGAGTTCGGAAAAATTAAAGAGCGCAGGCTCGATTGAGCTTGCAAATAACCACGTGGATTCCAGTGGGCAGCCGGTAAGCGTGAAACTTGATTCCGAACCACCGCCGGCAGCTCCGAAACCAATGCTGCGACCAGTCTCTGGTGGTGTACTTAACGGCACTGCGGTCAATTTGCCTTCGCCAACCTATCCAGACGCAGCGAAACGAATGAGAGTGGAAGGCGTCGTTACTGTCGAGGTTGTTGTTGACGAAACTGGCAAAGTAATTGCTGCTCAGGCCACCTCTGGACCTGCGGCCCTGCGCGATGTAGCGGTGCAAGCCGCTCTGAAAGCCCGCTTCTCCCCGACGAAACTGTCAGGACAACCAGTGAAAGTTTCTGGCCTGATCAACTACAGGTTTGCACTCGGCCAATAGTCTCTCTCCGCGCATGAGCATCGCGCTGAACTGGCGCGGCCGCCGCAGCCGAGGAATTCAGTTAATAATAGGAGTAAATACCGATGGCACTAACCGGGCATCTGAGCGATCTGTCGCTCTCCGAATTGATCGAATTTTTTTGCAATCAACGAAAGACGGGATTGCTCAAGGTGCTTTATCCACAAGGGCCAGGCCACTTCTATCTGCAACAGGGCTCGGTGGTTGATGCGCGCGTAGGCGTATTGCGCGGCATCGATGCAGTTTATTTTGCCTTGACGTTGCCGAACGCCAAGTTTGAGTTTAGCGGATCGATTGAGGCAACTGAGCGCACGATAAATCAGCCCTGGACGCAGGTAGTGCTTGAAGGTTTACGCCGTTTGGACGAAGGCATTGCACCCGCTTCCGGGTTTCCTGTGGATGACGCGCCGGACGCAACCACGGATGACGAAGCTGATCATTCATTTACAGAGTTGAAGAGTTTGCGTGTGCCATCGTTTTTATCTTTCATGGACACGCAGGGCCTAGGCAAGCGAAAAGCACTGATCGGCGCCGCAGTGGCTTTTGCCCTTACAGCCAGTGTTGCTGTGATTGGCGTGCCCGCCGGTTGGTACAATCGATCGAAAGCCGTCGTCGCCAACAGCGAAGTAAGCACAACATCCGCGCCCCAGGCGTCGACCGCTGTTGTTTCTGAAGCAGCGCCCGAGACCAGCGAGTCAATGGATAAGAACAACGAGGCAGCGCTCGCAGCTAAGCGACAACATGACAAAGAGAAGGCAAAGCTGCGTGAAGAAAAAGCAGCGACAGCGATGCTGAACAAAACGCCGGCCACTTCCGTCCCCACTACGCCTGTCAGCGTTGCGCCGGAGGCGAGTAAGCCCGGGCCGAAAAAAGTTGCGGTGACGGTGACCTACGATGAGTCAGGCCGCGTGACCCAGGCGTCGGGTGGCGATGCCACCGCGCTCCGCATCGCGCGACAAAAACGATTCCCAGCAGGAAAAGCCGGCTCGACCACGATTACCATTCCCATCAACTGAACGCCGAACGCAAAGCGCAAAGAGCCAAGGGCTAAGAGTCAAGAAGTCAAAAGCAACGACTTCTTACCCTTAGCCCTTCGCTCTTTGCTCCTTGCTCCTACCTCTTTCGCAGGCCCACGGTTCCCAGTATCACAAGCAGCGCACGCTTGAGTGCGGCTGCGCGACCTCTGGGGTCATACCATTCATCCGGCGTATGTGAATTTGCTGATGTGCCTCCACCTCCGAGCGTAATTGCCGGAACGCCAAGCGAAATCGGTAAATTTGAATCGGTCGAGGCTCGCTCGAGTTCAGGTTTTCCGCCAACGATTTCAGTTGCTGCCCACGCCAATTGCACGAGCGGATCTTCCGTCGGTGTTTCACCACCTGGCCGTTCGCCAATCAGCTCGGTTACCAGAGCTAACGCTTCGGTGCCGTTGCGTCTGCCGGCATTCTCTTCATCCGCGGCCTCTCTTACCGAACGCCGAAAATACGCATCCAATTTCAGTAATTCATCCGCACTCGCGGAACGCAGGTCGACGTCCATTGATGCTTCGCTTGGAATCGCGTTGATGCTTTGTCCCCCCTCGATGCGGCCGACGTTGAAGGTAGTGCGCGGCTCATTCGGGGCCGGGTACAAGGCGAGCTTAGTGACGGCACGAGCCAACGCGTGAATAGGGTTCGCGACTCCGAAATCACTCCACGAGTGTCCGCCGGTGCCGCGAAACTGGACGCGATAGCGACGAGAACCAAGCGCGCCATTAGTAATCCGATCCAGTCCGGAGCCGTCAAAACTTACAAACGCATCAATGCTCCCGGCCCATGCGCTTCTGGTTAACAAGTGTCTGACGCCGCGCAGGTTTCCTTTGCCCTCTTCGCCGACCGTGCCGACAAACAGAATCGATCCGTCTGTTTCAATTTCGCATGACTGCAACGCGCCGGCGATGGCGATTAGTGCTGCCAACCCGCAGGCGTCGTCGGCGATACCGGGTGCGAACAACTTTGCACCCACACGCCGTGGCGTTACGTCAGCGTTAGCCGGAAAAACCGTGTCGAGATGCGCGCTGACGACTAACAACGGCGCGCCTGAAAATCCCACGCGAACCGCGACAGAGTTTCCTTCTTCATCAAGCCGCGCTTCGGTCAGGCCAAGCGCGGAAAATTTGCGGCGCAAATACTCAGCTCTTTCTGTTTCGCCAAAAGACGGAGCAGGAATGGAATTGATTTGAATTTGTTCTTCGGTGATGACTTCAGCGTGCGAATCGAAATAAGAAAAAGCTCGCTGAACAGCGGCGGTGTCCAGCAGGCCTACGATCCCTTGATCAGTAGCTGATGGCAATATGGAAGACATAAAGGCTCAAATTACACTGAACTTCGTTTTTCGATTTACGATTCACGATTTACGATTCACGATTTAGGTTCACACCAGGCGCATTATTTCGTCTTCCGGCAAGACAGCAGATGCTTGCTTAGCATGTTCATAGATGCGCGTGACGCGATCTTCGCTTGCCTGAATACCGCGCTTCTCGAGCCAGTAGATGACATTTGACTTGCCGCTCATCGGGCCGATCTCCACGACTTGCTCTAATCCAAATTGGCCCGCCGGCACACCCGAATAAACCAGATCGGCAAGTTCCCTGTCGCCTTTTCTATAGCTCTTAATCACGGCTGCTGCATGAACTCCGGTTGCGGTGCGAAAGGCATCGCGACCAAAAACCGGATAGTTATGCGGGATGGTCCATTCGCAAGCTTGCGATGCCAGGGTGCAGTACTCACCCAGACGCGACAGATCATTTTCGATCCAGCCCATCAGTTTTAGATTTACAAGCAACTGGTCCATTGGCGTGTTGCCGACGCGCTCGCCCATTCCGAGCGCGGAACCATGAACCTGGTTCGCGCCACCCTGAATCGCGGCGATCGAATTGATGACCCCCAGCCCGCGATCCTGATGGCCATGCCAGTCCAGCCGGATACCGCCGCCCTGCTCGTCGATGATGCTTTTGACAAACTTAACTACGGCGCGGGCGCCGTCTGGAGTTGAATGGCCCACCGTGTCGCAAACGCAAACCGCTTTCGCTCCACATTGAATCGCGGTAGTGTACAAAGCGCGAATAGTCTCCGGATTTGCGCGCGTCGTGTCTTCGGTGACATACATCACCGGCACGCCTTCAGCGACGGCAAAGGTGACGGCGTCTTCAGTCAGTTTGAGCAGTTTATCGAGCGTCCAGTCTTCGGCAAAGAAACGAATTGCCGACGATCCAATGAAAGTGCAGGCCTCGATGGGAATGCCGGCGCGCTGTGAAATTTCGACAATCGGAATGATGTCGTTGCGATGCGTCCGAGCCGCACAATTTGGGCGGATCTTGAGTTTCTTTTCAGCGATCTCGCGGGCCATTAACTCGACGCCGGCTGCGTGTGTCCCGCCGGCGCCGGGCAGCCCGATGTCTACGGTGTCGATGCCAAGCGCGTTCATCAAGTGAATCAGCTCGATCTTCTTTTCGACCGGAGGCTCGCTAACGGAAGGCGATTGCAAACCATCGCGCAGCGTCTCATCGTCAAAGCCGATGTGACGCCGGGGCGGAACGAGCGCCGGATCGATTGTGTTCCAATCGTAAACTAATTCTTCGAGCGACACTCGCGAAACCTCCGGGGCGGTCAAGCAGTTCAGATTACAACCTTCAGGTTGAACCTTCGATCAGTAGCAAGCTAAAGCTTGTACTTTGAACTTCCTCAGAACTGGAAAGAAATTCGATTACAGCAACCGCCCATAGTCAATGTCAAGCGGGGTATTCGGCGCGGTGCTTTTGACCGAAAGCGCCGCTCTGTTATAGCCTCTGACGCGTTTATCCGGCTGTGCTCTGTCCCAACTGACAACTTTGAATCCGCAAACTCCTGTTGAAGTCAAAACGATCGCACTGGGCTCAGATCGTGCAGCCAAGATCATGGCCGTCCGCGCCAGCCTGGCACGGATAGCGGAAATCGACCCCGCCTGGGCGGAGGCTAATATCATTGCTCGCAAAGTTGAAACAAACGTGCCGGCGATGCCGCTCAACGACTGGCAGTTGATGCAGGGGGCGCGTGAGCGTGCGCTGGCGGTTCGAGATTTACTCCAGGCACAGCGGCGGTCTGCTGATGTCTATGTCGGCCTCGAAGGCGGCTTTCATTCGATATCGATCGAGGGTGAATGGCACACATTCTTGCGTGGCTGGGCGTACGCGAGCGACGGCAAGAACGGGAACTTCGGCGCGACGCCATCGATTAGCGTTCCCGCCGCACTTGCGACGAAAGTCATTGAAGGACGTCGCGAACTTGGATTGGTGATCGATGAGGTTGCAGGCGTTTCAGACGTGCGCAGCAGACAAGGCGCCTGGGGCATTCTCTCTCGCGATCTGGTCACGCGCTCGATGAGTTTCGAGATCGCATTAATCGCCGCGCTCGCGCCGTTTTATAATCAGAAGATGTATTCTCAAAATATTTAGGCGAGGGCGTCGCCTGCAGCGAATCACGTTAGCGGGCGATGCCCGCCTCTAAACAAGGGGTGATTGGTAAAAATGGACGAGCTTATTGCACAGGTTAATGACGGCGACCCGGCACATCACTCGCGGGTAGCCAGCGGCTGGATTGAAGTGATTGCCGGCTCGATGTTTTCGGGAAAGTCGGAAGAACTGATTCGCCGTTTACGTCGCGCCAAGATTGCGCGGCAAAAGGTCCAGGTATTCAAGCCCGAAGTTGATTCGCGCTTCTCGAACGATCACATCGTCTCGCATTCCGAGATGCGCCATGAATCGGCTATCAGTCGCAACGCGGCTGAAGTGCTGGCAAAAATTGACGCGGATACAGAAGTGGTGGGCATCGATGAAGGTCAGTTTTTTGACAACGAGCTAGTGAGCGTTGCGAATAAGTTGGCCCAGCGAGGGATACGCGTGATTATCGCCGGCCTGGA
>DASQPM010000296.1:0-6333 GCA_035643935.1 Pyrinomonadaceae bacterium
CTTCACGCAGGTCTTCTTCTTCGAGATAAGGATAAAAGTTCAGAATTTCGGCGCACGCGTTTTCCAGAACAACGACTTCGCTCCGTTAGGAGCGAAATGTTGCACACCGATTCATAATCCAAGGCTACCGGCACAGTGCGCTCCTATAAGGAGCTTTGAGGTTTGGTGAGACGAAAGTTCTATAAACATTCACCCCTATGGGGTGAAGAAGTGCGGCCTCAGTATGCGTGCAATTCAGCAATCGCCTTAGCAACATCCGTCGCTTGCGGCAGGATTGCTTCTTCCAGTTGTGGAGCGTAACCGACGAAAGTGTCGAGGGCGGCAACGCGCGCGACGGGTGCGTCGAGGTATTCGAACAGTTCGCTTGAAATGCGCGCAGCGATCTCAGCACCGTAACCGAATGAGAGTGAGTCTTCGTGAGCCACGATCACTTTGCTGGTCTTCTTCACCGTGGCTGTGATCGCTTCCCAATCATAAGGCGCGAGGCTGCGCAGATCGATAATCTCGACACTGACGCCCTGTTGTTCGGCTTGCTTAGCTGCCACGATTGAGCGCTGCACCAGCGCGCCGTAAGTGATAATCGAAAGGTCTATACCCTCGCGCACTGTCTTCGCTTTGCCGAACGGGATCATGAAATCGTCACCCGGATACGGTGACTTGTTGTAGGCCTGACGATAGAGATGCTTGTGCTCGAGAAACAGGACGGGATCGTCGCAGCGAATCGCGGTGCGCAGCAGACCATTCGCATCGAGAGCGTTCGAAGGATAAACGACGCGCAGGCCGGGAATCTGCGTGAACGTAGAAACGCCGGACTGTGAATGATAAACCGCGCCGCCTTTGAGATAGCCACCAACCGGCACGCGCATAACCACCGGCGCGCTCCAGTCGCCGCCTGAACGCCAACGCAGCAGCGCCAGCTCGTTGCGAATCTGGTGCATAGCGGGCCAGATGTAATCGAAGAATTGAATCTCGAGCACCGGTTTCAATCCGCGCGTCGCCATGCCAATTGCGCGACCGACGATGTTGGCTTCGGCGAGCGGCGAATTAAAGACACGCGCGCTGCCAAACTTTCGTTGCAGATTCGCGGTCACCTTGAACACGCCGCCCTTACCTTTAACTTTGTCGAGGGATTCTTCGCGCGAGCAATCAGCCACGTCTTCGCCGAATACAATGACTCGGGGCTCGCGAGCCATTTCGGTGTGCAGGCAACGATTGATCAGGTCAACCATGGTGCCGGCATTGCCGGTCAATTGGGCGCCATCTTCAGTATCGAACTCCTTCGAAGTTGGATCGACGGTAGGCGAGTAAACATAAAGCTTTGCGGTTTCCGGAGCGGGCTGTGGACTTGCCAACGCCGCGTCCGCGGCTTCATTGACAGTGGAGTCAATCTCGTCCTTGATTTTTTGCAGCCCAGCTTGATCGGCAACGCCTTCGTCAATCAAGAGCGCGCCAAAACTTTTTACCGGATCATGTTCCTGGTCCGCCGTGCGTTCTTCATCAGATCGATAAAGCCTTTCATCGTCTGAAAGCGAATGCGAATAAGGCCGTATCACCTTGGCGTGAACAAAGGCAGGACCTTTTCGCTGGCGGCAGTAGTCGACGGCGCGCTGCATAGTCTGAAGCGATTCGATCGCATCCGTGCCGTCGCATCGTTGCAAATACAAGTTCGGAAAGTTTTCCACTAAACGCGAAACGTCACCGCCCGCCGTTTGCACTTCCACCGGAACGCTAATCGCATAACCGTTATCTTCGAGCAAAAAAAGCACCGGCAGTTTCAGATTGCAGGCCGTGTTGAGTGCTTCCCAAAATTCGCCCTCGCTGCTGGTGCCATCGCCAAGCGAAACGTAAACCATTTCATCCTTTTGAAAGTTTGCAGCGCGCTTGTTTAGTTCCTTGATCAACTGGAAACGATAGCCCGCTTCGGCGCAGCCAACTGCCTGAAGCAACTGCGTCCCGGTTGGTGACGACTGCGAAACGATGTTGAGTTTCTTATGGCCCCAGTGCGAGGGCATCTGGCGGCCATGCGAGTTGGGATCTTTCTCAGCGCCAACCGCCGACAACAACTGTTCCAGCGGCGTCATGCCGAGCTGCAAACAAAGAGCGCGATCGCGATAGTAAGGATAGAACCAATCGTAACCGGGCTTGAGCACCATGCCCGCAGCAACCAGCACTGCTTCGTGACCGGCGCCGCTAATCTGAAAAAAGATTTTGTTTTGGTTCTTGAGCTGAATCTCCTTGTCATCGAGGCGGCGCGATAGATACATCGTGCGATATATCTTGAGCATTTCTTCCGGAGACAGCTTAAGTCGACCCGTCGGCTGGGGAGCGCGCGCAGGCTTAGGCGTGGGCTGGTCCACGCGTGCGGGTGCAGCTTGCGGAACCGGACGGGCTGCGACTGCGGCTTTTTGTTCCGTAGGCTTTTCGTCAGCACGCGCCTCGACAGGCTTTGCGGCTTCCGCCTGTGTCTTGGGAACAAGTTTTAATACTTTGGTATCAGGCATGATTGATCTGACTGTCCGGGCAGCGGCGTTATGGCTACGACACTACAATTCGCTTTCTAAAATCGTTCGATATTCTTCCGCCATCGAAGGATGTCCATGCTTATTCGCGGCTTCGATGCCGCGCTGATATGTTTCGCGGGCCTTCTCTTGCTGTTCCGCTTTTACATAAGCCCGAGCCAACATCCCGTGAGCATTGCCTTCGTCATCCGAGATTGCCAGGTAACGCTCGAGCGTTTCAATCGTCTCTGGTGTCTGGCCCGCTTTCTCATATTCCTTGGCCAGGCCAAACAGAATGCTGCTGTTGATTGGATCACCCACTAGCATTTGCTTGAAGATGTCGATGCGTGACGTGGACATAAATAATTGTGAGCAGTAAGCGGTGAGCTGTGAGCAGTAAAAAGAAACTGCTTACGGCTTACCGCTCACTGCTTACCTCCGATGATCAGTTTCGCAATCGTCTGCAACTGCATGTTGGAAGTGCCTTCATAGATCGCGCCAATCTTCGAGTCGCGCCAGTATTTCTCCACCGGATAGTCTTTGACGTAACCGTAACCACCATAAAGTTCGATCGCTTTTGAGGCGATTCGTTCGGCCGCGCGCGACGAATAGAGTTTCGCCATGGCCGCTTCCTTCACAAAGTTCAGGCCGGCATCTTTCATGCGCGCCGCGTTGTAGACCATCAAGCGCGCAGCCTCAAGGTCGGTAGCCATTTCCGCCAATTGGAACTGCACGCCCTGAAATTGATTAATCGATTTGCCAAACTGCTGGCGCTCGCCCGTGTAGGCAATCGCGGCTTCCAACGCGCCGCGCGCAATGCCAATCATCTGCGCGCCGATTCCGATGCGGCCTTCATTCAAGGTTTCGATTGAAGTCTTGTAGCCTTTGCCGACTTCGCCCAGCACATTTTCCTTTGGGACTTTACAGTCTTCGAGAATTAATTCGGTCGTGGACGACGCGCGGATGCCAAGTTTGTCTTCTTTCTTCCCAACTGCAAAGCCGGCGAAATTCTTTTCGATAATGAAGGCGGTTATGCCGCGATAGCCGGCTTCGGGATTCGCGTTTGCGAACAAAACAAAAATCTCGGCTTCGTTGCCATTTGTGATCCAAAGCTTTTGGCCATTGAGAATGAAGTGATCGCCTTTATCGACCGCACGAGTTTGCATGGCAAACGCATCGGAACCCGAACCCGCTTCGCTTAGCGCGTAGGCGCCGACTTTTTCGCTTGCCAGCTGAGTTAGATACTTTTCCTGCTGCTGCTGGTTTCCCCAACGAATCAAGGCGTTGTTAACCAGCGTGTTCTGCACGTCGACAAAAACGCCGACTGAGGCATCGATGCGCGAGAGTTCTTCGACGGCGATGATCGCGGTAAAAAAAGACGATCCGGCACCGCCAAACTCTTCTGGAGTTTCAATCCCCATCAGGCCAAGATCGAAACACTGCTTAATGAGCGCCGGATCGAATTTACCGTGGGCGTCCATTTCCTCGACGCGTGGCCGCAGTTCGCCTTCGGCAAACTCACGCACGCTGGCGCGAAACATCTGCTCGTCTTCGGAAAGCGTTGTCAGAACGCGATCGCCAGCCTGACCATTTCCGTCGATGGCTGCTTGAGATTGGCTCATCATCACCTGACCGTTACCGGATTTGTAACTTGAACCCCTGCATCATAATCAAGGCAAAACTAAAAAGGCAAAAGCTGGGGGTTGGCTTTATTGCCAAGATCGATTATTCGTGTGATACCGTGCTCACCATTCAGTACAGCCAAAGGACTGATCAAACTTGCAGGAAGATCCACAACCGCCGGTTACCGGAGTGAGCGTAGCCAAAAAAAATCAGACCAGAAACCGAAAGCTTGCGCGGTTCGGCTTAGTGTTCGCTTTTCTTGGCCTGCTGCTGTTCGCGTATTTCGTGCGCAAAGCCGGCGTGGCGCAGATCACCGCAGGCATCAAGCGGCTGGGCTTTGGCTTTCTCCTAATTCTGGCCATTTCCGCAGTCCGACAAGTCGTTCGTTCATTTGCCTGGACAAAATGTTTTGAAGCGCCTTACTTCATTCGCTTTCGCGACGCATTCGCTGCGCGTGTAATGGGCGACGCGCTGGGCAACATCATCCCGCTTGCCAGCGTGGCTGTGGCCGAACCTTCCAAAGCGGCATTCGTCACCGACCGCGTTCCTTTGATGGCCAGCCTTTCGGCGCTTGCTCTCGAAAATATTTTTTATGGTTTATCGGTTGCGCTGTTTGTTTTTTCCGGCACGGCAGCGCTGCTATTGAGTTTTTCACTGCCCAAGCCGCTGCGTTACGCAAGCATCGGGGCGCTGATCGCGACAGTAGTCATTGGGCCACTTGGTTATCTGGTAATTCGCAGGCAGTTGAAATTTTTGAGTGGTCCAATGGGATTGTTTCAGCGCCGCGGCGTCGCTCGCGGCTGGATGGAAAAAACAATCCCGCGCGCGCAAACGCTTGAAGATCGCATTTATGGTTTTTATTCACGCAATCACAGCCGGTTGTTGATTATTTTTCTATTGGAGATGTGTTTCCACTTTGCCGGGATGCTTGAAATTTATACGACCCTTTGGTTCGTCAGTGCGATTGCACCGACGTTACTAACTGCGTTCATTCTGGAATCAGTTAATCGCGTCATAAATGTTGTGTTCAAGTTTGTGCCGCTGCGGACCGGCGTAGATGAAGCCGGTACCGGGATGCTGGCGAAAGTGCTCGGGTTCACTACAGCGATTGGCGTGACGCTGGCAATCGTGCGCAAGGGGCGCGACATTTTTTGGAGCGGCGTGGGCGTGGCGCTGATTGTGCGCCGGGGGTTGTCGATTAGAAGCTTGAACCAGCAGACACAGGTGGCTGCTACGGAGGCGAGGGACATTAGCCCGACCGTAACTAACACATAGTCTAGAGTCCAATGTTCAACGTCGAATACAAAGACTTGGACATTGGACTGTTGCGTTATGGCAACTGCCCAGAAACATTATTCGTAAGCGAGCGCGCTGACCGCGTCCAGATTTGAAGCGCGCAAAGCGGGATAGAGCGCGCCTATTGCTCCTCCCAGAATTCCAATTGCAGCTGCTGTGATGGCCCAGCCCCAGGTAAATTCAAAGAAGAGTCCATAGACACGATAAATCGCAAAGCCGGCGATCAACGACAGGATAAATCCGACTACAAGCCCAATCGCGCTGATGAGGATGGCCTCGGATTCTATGATCACGACAATGTATCGTCGCGACGCGCCCATCGCTTTCAGAATTCCAATCTCGCGCGTGCGCTCGGTGATGGTCGTGTACATTGCGAGCATCACCACCAGCGCGCTCACGATCGCCGCCAGACACACCAGCACTCGCAGAAAAATCCCCAGGTAAGGAATACTCTTTTCCAGACTGGTAAAGAGCTCCCGCGTGAACTGAATCTTGTTTCCCGGCAGTTGCGCATCTATACGTTTGGCTACCGCGACCTGATCGTTTGCATCGCGCAGCTTGATGAACATGTAAGTGCAACGCCCGGGCGACTCGAGCTCTTCCTGCATCGCCGCAAGTGTCATCTTCACGCGCGCCCCTGATTCTGGCGTGTAGATGCCAACAATTCGATAAGGCTTGTTGCCGAAAAGCTTCAGCGAGTTGCCCAGCGAAAGCTTATTGTTGCGCGCTTTTGTTTCATCAATCACAACCTCATCCGCAGCCTGCGGCGCTTTGCCGCTTTCCAGATGGATTTGGTTGACGCGCGCAAACGGTTCCCACTCGACGCCCTCGATCTGCTCGAAGCCAAGACCACTTCCGCCTTGAGACACATAGCGAATAATCGGCAGCACCTCTGCCACGCCCTCGATCTGTTTCA
>DASQPM010000297.1:0-7655 GCA_035643935.1 Pyrinomonadaceae bacterium
CTCGCGCTCAAGGTCCATGTCGTCGAGTATTTGCGCCGACATGTCGCGGCCGGTCACGGCGCCCGTCAACTCCAGCAGGCGATCCGCCAAAGTCGATTTGCCGTGATCAATGTGGGCAATGATTGAGAAGTTGCGGATGCGCGAAGGATCCATGTGGAAGACGTCAATAGTTAGTTGCCAGTGGTCAGTAGCAAAAACGAGTAGTGCTTTGGAACGAGGGCGGCGCAAGCCAACGGACTACGAACTACTGACCACTGGCGCTCATTAGTCATTGATATGTGCGTCAACATAAGCGCGCGCTTTTTCAGGGGTGATTACCGATCGTATGAAGCCGTAATTTTTTTGCGCCCACTCCATGTGGCCTTTTACGAATGGCGCATAGTCGTCGGTAACAGTATTGTCCGCCGTCAAAAACCCAAGTTTGCGCAAAACTTTTTGAATTATCTCGTTGTCTTTGGTCATGCCGGCAGCCTGAAATAGTTTGTGTTTATCGTCATCGGAGAGTGACGACGACGAACTTGAGGAGTTGCTGTTTGTGTTCTCATTCGCATTTGCGTTGGAATTCGAATTCGAATTTGTGTTCGCATTGAAATTCTCATTCGCGTTTGAGCCGCGGCCGGGCATGGTGATGTATCCAGTCATTACCAGCACCACGCAAACAACCACGATCGCGAGCAAACCTAAACATCCCGCAGCACCGCAGCCGATGGCAATCTTTTGATTTCTGTCCATTTTTACCTCATTTGTGTTAGGGGCTCTCTCCGCTTGCGGAGAGGTCGTGACTGATTTTGCAATCTGGCTCTCTAACTCTCAGGCTCTACGAATGCGTTTGCATCCACTCAATGCAAGACCGGAGATGATAGCGCATGTTTGTCGCGCTGTCGTGATGCAGGTCACCGTGGCCGGGCAGCACCCACTCAAAATCGTAATTCACCAGCTTCGCCATCGAGCGCGTCTGTTCGCTCCATGAATACCAGGCAACACTCGGAAACGCTGTCAACGTTTGGCGCTTTGGCGACCACGCGAGGTGATCCCCGGTGAACAGGAATTTCTGTTTGTAAAGAAAAACCACGTGGCCGCGCGTGTGACCCGGGGTTGGGATGGCGACTATATCGCGATCGATTGGAATTTCCGCTTCGCCTTCTAGCGCCTTCTCGACACCAAGCCGGCGCGCGCCGTCGTCGGCATGCATCACGCGTTCACAGTTAAACCTTTTGCGAAACAGCGCATGGTCAGCAACATCATCGCGATGCGTTAAAAGCATCTGACTGACGCCACCCATTTGTTCGATACGCTTCACGAGCTGCGTGGCAAAGCGCGGCGAATCAATCAAGACATTCCCACCTTCTTCTGCGGGCCGCACGATTAAATAACTCCAGCCGCCAAAGCTGGCTTCTGACGTAAAGCCGCAAAAATAGACGTTGTCGGCAATCAAAGAAGGAAAGGCATCGATGCCAATATGCGCGTCATGCTTTTCCGTTGTGCCGATTGAGCCGGTCGGACAAGCCACCAGCGCCATCAGCGACAGGCGCGTTTCTGCTTCTGTCTGCGGCTGATGAAAGACGCTGCACTGCTCGCCGTGATCGCGAAAAACGGTTGGCGCCAATTGGCTACAGGTATCGCAATCGATGCAGGTTGCATCGACATAAAAATCGCCAGGAACATTTTCCGGGAGCCGCTGGTGAACGTTTGCCATTAGGGAAAACCTTTTGAGATAGATAATGTACGAGCAAGTGCGCCGATTCAAGTGGGGAGCTAATGGCTATGCGGAACCGCGAGCGGTAGCGACCGGATGCTAAGCTCAACCTGGCGCGATCCTAATCATTCCGAAACACCGCGAGAAAAGAGCGGGGGCAAGCCCGCCTTCCCCACCTCGAGCTGATCAGAGTTGAGTTGTGATTGGCGCCTGGAAAGGCTTTCAACGTGAAAACGATTGCGCAAGTCAAAGAGTCTCTAGGTCGGGAAGGCGGGCTTGCCCCCGCTCTTGAGTAGGCCAACACATCTTTTGTGCAAAGCTAACGACTAAACAGAATGCAGCTAATGTTCATAGTCGTGGCGCTTGCGCCTCGTCACCATCACTGACTAAGATCTAATTAGTTTCCTACATATGCCTTTATTCCAGGAGAATTGAATGTGCACTCTTAAAAATTTGCTCGTCGCGCTTTGCTGCTTCATTGTCTGTGGTACGACTGGTCTCATTGTATTCGCTCAGCACCCGAACGGCAGTTCAGCATCTGCAACCAGAACTGTAGAGCTGACGCCCGAGACTTCAGACATCACTGTCGGCCAAAAGATAAAGTTCAGGGCTGTAACGAAGGACCCATCAGGAAGGACAACACCCGCCGCCGCCTCCGCCTGGTTTGCAGCGCCGTTTGATCTGGCCGGCGTGGACCAATCGGGCACCGTTTCGTTCTTCAATCCGGGCGAAGTGGTTGTCGGCGCGATTGTGGCTGGCCGGTCGACGTTTGTAAGGGTCGTAGTCAAACCCGCGCCAGTTGCGCGAATTGATATTGAGCCACTAAAGAATGCATTGACGGTGGGGACGACCGCGAAGCTCGCCGCCGTGGCCCGCAGCGCCGAAGGAACTCCGCGCAGTGATGTTTCATTGAACTGGGCCTCGAGCAACCCGGACGTGGCGAGTGTTGATGCCGCGGGCGTCGTGACGGCCATCGCACCGGGGCAGGCAAAGATCACCGCGACGGCCGGCAGTGGCAGCGGCACTGTGGACGTTGCGGTTGTTAAAAGTAATCTGAGTGGCCTTTCCATTGTGCCCAGATCAACTGCCGCACGCACGGGTGATGTCGTGCATTACAGTGTCCGCGCCCGTAGCGGGCTAGCCGATAATTTCGCCGTGCGCTGGACGGTTAATGGACCAGTGGCGACGATCGATCCGGATGGTGGCTTTGTCGCTGAACAGCCAGGCTCTTATGTGATCACAGCAGCAAGCGGCAACGAGCAGGCGGTCGCGTCAATTCTGATTACGCCACGCAACGCGGAGAGAAGTCTCGAGCTGATAGGTCGCGCGCCGCTTAAAGAGTTTCAAGGCGCTGAAGAATGGATCACCGGCAACTATGCTTATCTCTCAACAATCTCCGATAAGCTGCTCGTTTTCGACGTTTCCGATCCCGCGCATCCAAAGTTGACCGACACGATCAAGGTTGACGCGCGACTGATTAATGACGTCAGCACCACCGCCGATGGCCGCATTCTGGTGATCTCGCGTGAAGGCGCATCAAACCGGAAGAACGGCATTGCGTTTTACGACACGTCTGACCCGGCACATCCGAAACTGATTTCCGAGTACACGGAAACGGTGACCGGCGGCGTGCACAGCGCTTTCGTTGACAGCCACTACGTTTACCTGACCGACGATGCTACGGGATCGATGCGCGTAATTGATTTTGCTGACGTGAAGAACCCGAAAGAAGTGGCACGCTGGGAAGTAGCCAGTTCGTTGGCGACGATGATTCATTCAGGCGAAGGTGAGGAGATTGCCGGCCGTTATCTGCATGACGTGCAGGTCAAGGATGGGCTCGCGTACCTGGCTTACTGGCGCGATGGCGTGGTTATTCTTGATGTCGGTAACGGAATCAAGGGAGGCAGTCCGGAACACCCGCAGTTTGTCAGCCAGTTACGCTTTAATCATTTTGAGTTGTATGGCAACGGCTGGCTCGCGGGCACGCACGCGGTCTTCCGTTACAAGAATTATTTGTTTGTCGGCGATGAAGTGTTGCCCCAGGGGTTTGACATTTTCAGTCACAACCGCATCCCGGCGCGCGGCGTCGTGCACGTCGTGGATGTTTCCGACATTAATCATCCGCGCAAAGTGGCTGAGTATGCAGTACCGGAAGCGGGCTCGCACAACATGTGGGTCGAGAACGACATTCTTTACATGGGATATTACAGTGGGGGCGGGCGCGTGCTGGATGTTTCGGGTGAGTTGAGGGGTGACCTATATCGCCAGGGTCGGGAGATTGGCCGCTTGTGGGCCGGCGACCCGGATGCGTTTCGTCCTAACTTGCCATTCACCTGGGGCGCGCAACCCCACAATGGACTGGTCTATTTTAACGACGTAAACAGCGGCATTTGGATCGTGAAACTCGGGAGCCCGGTTAGGAAAGGTTCGACAACAGCGCCGGGTCAATAGATTGGCCACGAACAATAATCAGCCGCGGATAAACGTCAGTCGTCAGTAGTCAGTGGTCAGTTGTTCGTAGTGTGCCGGGTTTGCCCGCTCTCATCATCGAAATACTGCTTTCTACTACAACTGACAACTGACGGCTGACGTTTATCCGCGGCTAATTATTTGGTTTGTTGCGCGTCACGAATCGCAGCAATGGTAGCGTCGTCCTTCGGTTTGAATAAACCAAGTGGCCGCACATCGCGATAAGTAATTTTGCCTTGCGCATCAATCACGAAAACGGAGCGCGCCACCTTGCCGGGAATTAACGACTGCGCGCCGTACAGCTTCGCTACCTCACCATTCGCATCCGAGAGCAGACGCAAAGGTAACTCATGATGCTCTGCGAATTTCTGGTGCGACTCTACTGAGTCAGTAGATATGCCAACCACTTCCGCGCCAGTTGCGGCGTAATCTTCCCAGCGATCTCGCACGGAACACATCTGCCGCGTACAAATTGGCGTCTCATCACCGGGATAGAACAGCAGCACCACAACTGTGCCGCGCTGATCGGCCAGACGCCAACTCTCACTGTCGCCGTCGTTAAGCGTAAAGTCGGGCGCGGCGTCACCGACCATGGGGCTGGTTGTTTTGCTCATATGCTCTTCAAACCTGGGAAATATTTAGCCGCGTTCATCCGCCGCTAAGGTTCTTATCTGCGTGAATCCGCAGCTAAAGCTCGTCCACCCTTCGTTCTGGCGCGCAGCCACTGGCGACCGCCACGACAAATGCTCAGGAAGCTGCACAGGCGGCAATGTAACGCTGGTCGCAGCGGAAATTCAGCAGGCTCGTGCGACGCAACAATATCCATCATTGCCGCGTCAATTGCACGCGCGCAGGCGTCACGAGAAAGCAACTCGGACGGCAAATGAAACTCAACATTCGGATCCAAAAAGTGCAGGGTCACTTTTAATAGTCCGCCTTTTGCGGCCAACGAAGGCAGCAGATCGTTAACTGCCAGCGCGTAGGCCTGCATTTGCAATTGATAATCCGACGCTGCACTGCGTACCTGATCGTCCAAAGACGTTGGAGCTGCGACTACCTCGGCCTCAACCGGCGTTGGATCGAAGTCAAAAGCAAACTGATCAACTCCATACCGGGACCGCGGGCGTCCCGCCCGCCGTTCTCTCGCTACATTCAACTGACGGTTTGCCACAACGCCTTGCGGACGGGACGCCCGCGGTCCCAGTGAAGAGCTTGACGCTAGACCCTCAGTCATTCGCGGTCTCATTCGATTAGTTTTGAAATCGATAATCTCAATATCGAAACCTTTTCCCTGGGCGGCCGGCAGCACCAGCAACTTATCAATCGCGCCGGTCAAAATACCCAGCGGCCGTCGCAAGCGAAATGGCATCTCGCTCCACAGGCCAACTTTGCCTCCAGGTTGCGCGAGCTGCTCGCCGGCGGACATTTCGCGCGCTTGCTCCACGCGTTCGAACACGCCGCTGGACAAATAATTTTCGGCCAGTGGCAATAGCTCGGCGATAGCTGCTTCGGTGTCGATCTCCATCATGCGATCGCCAAGCTCTGCCTGTCGCAAGCGCAGGGTGTCTGCAAAACTCCGTTGCAGCAGTTCCCGCGTGTCGTGTTTTTTCTCATACGTCTCGCAGAAGCGGTGGATGACAGCGCCCCTCAGCGTCGCCGTCAAATTCGCCGGTGGCTCCGGCGCCTCGGCATCGTTCCACACCGCCATTTGATCGGGAGACGGCAAATGCAGCACGCGATCGAAATAATACTGCCGCGGGCAACGCTGATAATTGATCAACTGAGTCACGCTGAAGCGATGGACCGATGCGTCGAGTTGCGGCTCAATCTTCCGCAGTAAGGGAAACTCTTCCGAAAGCGAAGCGACATCTCCGTGGACTGTCCTGGGCGCAGTCACCGTGGCGAGTTTTGCCTGTTTTGGCCGGTCAATCAGGTTGGGACTTATCTCGATTTGCACGTTCGGCGCCAGATCAACCACGCCGCTGAGCGGTTGCGCCGGCAATTCAAGTGACTGCCAAATCCATTTCAGCCAGGTGTCGCCCTTGCCGCCAAGACTCTCAAAATCTTTCGTCGTTCCCGAAAAAATCAGCCGGTCCTTAGCGCGCGTTGCCGCAACGTACAAGAGGCGCATGCTTTCAAACTGCTCCCGCAACGCCTGCCGTTGTTCAAAAGTTTTGAAAGTACAACCAGCAACCAGCTTGCCGCGGCCGTCAGGCACTTTCAAAGTCAGACCACGATGTCGATCAAGCAGGAACCAGTTATCGGGAACTCGCGAATAGCGTTGCAGCTCGGGGATGATGACGACGGGAAACTCCAGACCTTTTGCCTGGTGAATGGTCATCAGGCGCACCGCATTGGTTGCTTCATCAATCTGGCCCTCGCTCTCGCGGCTGCCGATGGCTTCAAACTCTTCAACGTAGCGCACGAAATCGCGAATCAGATGCGCGCCGGATCTTTCAAAGCGCTCGGCGAGCGTAAACAGGCGCTGCACATTTGCGAGACGCTGCGCGCCATCGAAATTCGCAGCGATGACCGTCATGAATTCAGATTGCTCGACGGCATATCGCAACAAGTTACCGATGCCATAATTGTGGCGGCGCGCAATCAAGCCGTTGACTAAACCGAAGGCGCGTTCCAGCAGGGCATGTTCCTCGTCAGAAATAAAGGCTATGTTTGCGTGCCGCTTGAGAGCATGAAAAAGATTACGCGTCTGGCTGAAGTGCAGCAGCGGATCAGTCGTGTCCAATTCGTCGAGCCACGGCGCGCAGCGCAAAGCCAGCAACGCATTATCGGAAATACCGCTGAGCGGCGAACGCAACACGGCCGCCAGCGCCAGCTCGTCAGTCTTGTTATCCAGAAAGCGCAGCAACTGGATCAGATCAGTAATCTCCTCGCGATCATAAAAACCGCGACCGAGCACAGTTTGATAGGGAATGTTGGCGCGGCGAAAGACCGACTCGTACGTTTGCACGTTCGTCATCGCACGAAATAACAGCGCAATGTCGCTGTATTTGACACTGGTAGCCCGGGCATTCGGATCGCCGGAAGCGGGATCGCGATTACTGGGACCGCGGGCGTCTCGCCCGCTGGCGCTGAATGCCGAGTTGTTTGGGCTATCGGATTCAGCCGTGATTTGAGTGAACGCGTCGCCGGATGCGGGCGAGACGCCCGCGGTCCCAGTATCCGCGGTCCCAGTATCCGCGGTCCCAGTAATAGCGGTTCCAGTATTCGCGGTCTCAGTAAGTTCAACGATTCGTCGTGCCAGTTGCTCGGCGTCCAGGTCGCGCGAGGTTTGTTCTAACTTCGGATCGTCGTCGCCTGAGCTCTCGGTAGTGATCAGCAAATCTACCAGCGGTCCACTATCGCGCAGCTCGCGCTTTGCTTCGCTCGGCTCATGCTCGACATAGCCAAGCTGCGCGCGCTCGGCAGCCGCCACTTCTTCCTTTGGTTCGAACAGCCGCGCAAAAAGATGATTGAAGAAGTTGATCAG
>DASQPM010000298.1:0-3191 GCA_035643935.1 Pyrinomonadaceae bacterium
AGGCAGAATTCGCCCAGGCGCCATTGGTCGTTGACGAGATCAGCATAGTCGGCTCGCGCTGCGGCCGTTTTCAGCCGGCACTGGATCTTCTCAAAAAAGGCGCTATCGATATCGACAGTTTGATAAGTGAAGAATATCCGCTCGCGCGCGGCGTGTATGCCATGGAGCGCGCTGGAAAGAAAGGCGCACTCAAGGTGTTTCTTCGGCCCTGAGATCCATGACGCAAGGACCGCGAAAGAAGATTTTCCATTTGCCATTTGCCATTTCTCATTTTCCATTTCTGATTTGCCTTGCACTACTCGACCAGTTCAGTTATGAGCGCTCGCTTGAGGAAAAACCACTGGGCTTCAATGAAAAATGGTAAATGGCAAATGATAAACGGAAAATCTTCGTTCGCTGCCTTCTGCCGATTGCCTTCTGCCGACTGTTTCTTTTGCTCCCTGATTGACCTTTTAGTTATACTTCAACCCTTCCCTTCCGCGGCCTGATGACCACCGGGGTTTCCGGCGTTCCAAAGGTCGCAACGTGTAGCTTTTCTTGAAGGCGGTGCTTTATGCTCGAACTTACCAAAGATCAAACAACTGTGAACGAACGGACCATCCTGCGAAAGCTTCGGGTGTGGATTGTGGCCCTGGCGACGGCCTGCCTATTAGCCGGAATGGGAATCGGCGCGATGCTTTCGGGACGCCCTACGGTGGCGCAGAACGAAATGCAAATTGCCCGTGCGCCTGAAGCGCTGTCAGCCTCGTTCGCAGAAATTGCCAGACGCGTCGAGCCTGCGGTCGTGAATATCGATACCATCACCGCCGCGCCCGAAGTCAGTGAGAAAGACAACGAGGACCAGGAAGACCTGCCTTCGAATAATCCCCTGCTTGACATGTTTCGCAGGCAATCGCGCCGTCCAACGCACGGCGTCGGCAGCGGATTTATTGTCAGTCCCAAAGGTTACATCCTGACCAACGAACACGTGGTCCAGGGCTCGTCACGAATCATCGTGGGGTTGCAGTCGGGCCAAACCTATACGGGAAAGATCGTTGGCATTGATGAAGAAACCGATGTTGCCGTGATCAAGATTGATGCTGCGCAGGATTTGCCAACAGTAACTCTGGGCGATTCGAATGCGGCCCAGGTGGGCGACTGGGTGCTGGCGGTTGGCTCTCCTTTCGGCCTGGACCAAACGGTTACGGCTGGCATTATTTCCAAGAAGGAACGAGAAACTCCATCGTCAAATTCAAATTTCCAGCGCTTCATTCAAACTGATGCGGCGATTAATCGCGGCAATAGCGGTGGTCCATTGGTAAACATGCGCGGCGAAGTCATTGGCATCAATTCCCAGATCGCAACATCTACCGGCGACTACAACGGCATCGGCTTTGCGCTGCCCGCGTCTGAAGCAAACTTCGTTTACCGGCAGATTGTGGACCAGGGTAAAGTCCACCGCGGCTACCTGGGCGTCACGCTTGATTCAGTCAGAGACGAATTTGCGCGCGTTTATGGTCTGTCTGAGGCGAAGGGCGCGATCATTCTGGATGTGCAACAAACAAAGGATGGCCAACCAACGCCGGCGGCAAAGGCAGGTTTGCAGTCAAGTGACATCATCGTTGAATTCAACGGACAAGCGATTGCAAACGCGCAGGATTTGATTCAAAGAGTAGCCGGAAGTCCGGTCAGTCAATCCGTGGCGTTAACTTATCTCCGCGAGCGCGATAACAAGTTTGAGAAACACACCGCCGACGTAGTCCTTGGCGAGCGTCCACCGTTGCAACAACTGCGTGAGCCCGATGATCTGCCGCACCCGAAGGGCAAGGAATCGGATCCCAAGGGTAATGGCCTGCATCTCGGCATCACGCTGGCCGAACTGACACAACAACTTATCGCTGATAAACATCTGACAGGCGTGCGTGGTCTGTACGTTAAAGAGGTGGACCCCAGCGGACTAGCTGCTGAAGTGAGAGGCATCAACGGACAGCCGACACTTAACGAAGGCGACGTTATTACACGCATTAACCGCGTTCCCGTAACTGCGCTGGCCGATTTTCAAAGGGTCATCAACTCTTTGAAGCCGGGCGATCCAGTGGTGATCCAGGTTTCGCGTTACTCGCGAGATCTCGACCGCATCACAACCAGGATTGTGCAGTTCACTTACCAATAAGAGCGGGTAACGGGTATCAGGTGTCGGGTGTCAGTTAAACTCGCCGAAACCGACACCTGACGCCTGATACCTGACACCTAACCATGGCCCAGGCAAAAAAAGCGCTCGCGAAAACCAATTCCAAGCAGACCATTCCACGCGTTCGTGGCTCGGTTAAAACCTACCACAATTACATCGGCGGCAAATGGCTGCCGAGCGAGTCTGGCGAACTATTCGACAACATCAATCCGGCTGATACCAACGACATCATCGGGCGTTTCCCCAGGTCGACCAGCAAAGATGTTAGCGCGGCAGTGAATGCGGCGCGCGGGGCATTCGACGGTTGGCGCAATACGCCAGCTCCCAGACGCGCGGAAATTCTTTTTCGCCTGGGCGAGATCCTGCTGGGAAACAAACCGCGCTTCACTGCCGACATGACCCGCGAGATGGGCAAGGTTTTGAAAGAAGCCGGCGGCGACGTTCAGGAAGCGATTGACTGCACTTACTACACGGCCGGTGAAGGCCGGCGCCTGCACGGCTTTACCACGCCCGCGGAAATGCCGGACAAGTTTGCGATGTGCGTGCGGCAACCGGTTGGGCTCTGCGGCCTGATCACGCCGTGGAATTTTCCCATGGCAATCCCTTCCTGGAAACTGATTCCGGCGCTGGTCTGTGGCAACACAGTAGTGCTGAAACCTGCCGAAGATACGCCACTCTCGACCTACAACCTCGTCGAGGCCTGCGAGCAGGCAGGCATCCCGCCGGGAGTCGTGAATCTGGTAACTGGCTACGGTGAAGATGCGGGCGCTCCAATCACCAATCATCCGGCACTGCGATTGATCTCTTTTACCGGCTCGACCGAGACTGGGCGAATCGTTGCATCGGCTTGTGCCGAGCGCAATGCGATCTGTTCGCTGGAAATGGGCGGCAAAAACGTGATCATCGTCATGGAGGATGCCGACATCGACCTCGCAATCGAAGGCGCTGTCTGGGGTGCGTTTGGTACTTCCGGACAACGTTGCACGGCATCGTCGCGGCTGGTGGTCCATAAAAAGATCTA
>DASQPM010000299.1:0-7084 GCA_035643935.1 Pyrinomonadaceae bacterium
AGGTACACCGGCTTGTGATAAGTGAAATCGAACGGCATGTTGCTGAGTGGCGCATTGGCGAGTCCATGCAGTGGATCGGTAAGACTAACAAAGCCGGGCGTGCTGTGATCTTTCGGGACTCCGTCGATTCGCGTGCGACCATTTACTCGTAAACTGCCAGGCAAATAGATTGGCAGCTTTAGCGAATAGGTCGGCGATTGCGGGCTGGCCGCGCCAATGCCGCCGAATTCGCGCGCAGCAATGCGTTGTTGCATCACGGCCTGCGATCCGTCGGGCATCTCAAATGTGCCTTCGATCATGATCTGTTCGTTGTCGTCGGTGAAGGTGTACTCGCCGATGAAGGTACCGTTGTTGTTGGCGATCGCGACGCCGTTTATTAACACCTGGCTTTGTCCTGCCGACGGCATAATGGCCCGCCCGGTCCAATCAAACATTTCCACTTGAATGGGCTTCAGCGTCAGACCCGAACGAGCGACTTCAATATTACCCAGATTGAGCTTACTGTCGGCGGAGATACCTTTGGTGATCTTTCCGACTTTTGGGAGATAGCGTTTGCCGTTTCCATCGGTCACGGAGGCGGTCGCTTCGAACTGAGGATTTGACTGAAGGTTGATTGGCTTATCGTTCGCGAGCGTGAATGTGCCCTGGTCCTCAACGCCGCTGCTTCCTATATTAGAGCTAATCTGACCGCCGGTTAGTTGGGGCGCAGGATTGAGGGCAGAGTCGGGAACGAATCGACCGGAAGCAATCAGGTGTCCCGTATCGAACATCGGCAACTCAGCTTTGAGTTCGATGGCGCGGCCCTGTTGCGGGTTGAAGTTCACTATCGGAGTGAACAGTCTGAAACCGAAAGGTTCATACTTAGCTATGGCAACAACCGCATCACCCTTCGCCACTTTTAGAGTGCCGCTGGTTCCCTGAATCGTGCCACTGGTCGGCGTCTCGGCACCCCCCGAGTTCACAATCTCAGCACTCGCACCGCTGACGGACTGCCCGGCTTTGTCAACGACAGTAACTTTCACTGCCACGTTGTAAGGCAGCAAAACATTCAAGTCTTCTTTCAGCTTAATCACACCAGTTTTCGGATCAGCCTCAAGTTCACTGACGTTGCTGTAGAACGTACGCCCGCCAATTACCGCGGTTGCCTGTCCTTTCGTGAATGAGCTGGTCCAGATAGCTTCGTTATACTCTTTGAGTTCAAACGAGAAGCCGCCAAGTTTGTTGACCTCCTCTTTGAGGTTGCCGATGGTGATCGTGAGCGGCTCACCGTCATAGTCGCCATCCTTGACACCGACGTTACCCCAGACCAGCAGCGTCTGAGCATCAGGGCCGTCAAAAAATCCTGTAGCGAGCACATTTCCGCCTTTGTCGAGCGCCTCCATTTTTAGACGGTACAGACCCTCCTTAAATAGTTTCGGGTTCCACTTTGGCTCATTCGTTTCCACTTTATTGAGGGGTGTGCCCTCGAGGTCTAATACGGTCCATCTGAATTTAGTGACGTAATTGGGAAATCTGGTCTTCGCATCAAGTTCGCTACCCGCTTGCAGCGAATCTTTACTGATGGTAGCCACAGCGGAAATTTCCTGACCGATGTAGGGCTTCAAAGGCTCAACGGCGAGGGCAATCTCGAAAAGACGAGTAAGACTGTCCAGTAATTTTTGATACTCATCTTCCATTTCCTGTTTTGTCTTTGCGATGAACGCCAGGCGGCTTGTTGAGCTACTAAGGTCGTCGTCCGAAACCTTGACGGCCACGCCCTCCTTGATGGTCATCTTCGAAGCGTAGTCGCGCAGCTCAGTGCCTTCCATTGACACCGCGAAGTCTTCCATCAGCTCAAGAGTATGAATCTGAAAGCGCAACTTGATGAGCTTGGGCCACAACGGATGTGCCGGGCTGCCGCCGGTATCAACCGTGTCGCGATCAAGCGCTGTTTGCACAAAATTCCATAACGACTCCAACGGTCCGCTAGCGGGTGAGCTTTTGGTTTTTTCCGCGACGTCGCGGAAAACACGCTTTCGTGCCTGGTAGTAACCGTCCAGCCAATTCTTTGACGTTTTCAAATCGCCGCGCACCGGATTCGTGACGCCCTCGCTCAGCGCCCAAAGGGCCCACGTGCCGGGCTCAAATTTGATGTGGAAAGGCTCGACGGTTACGTTGCCTTCCTTGAGAACTTTGTTTCCTTCATCGAGCACGGCGTGCACTTGCTCGTACCCATCGAGCAGCTTGCGATAGTAATCACGCAACGACTGCATCAGTACCGTCGCCTCTTTGGGAGCACTGATGCGGGTGAACTCAACCGGAGCAGAGATCGATTCGTCATAGATTGAGATAGTTGATTTATCGGGGTCCTTAAGAAAATCCTGAAGCTGTTGCAGCTCAGCTACCGCCCGCTTCACTTTGTCTTCGTCTTTGAACGCGTCGAGGACAGGAGTGTTTTTCTCCGCGTCATAAAGTTTGCTGATCGGAAATGGATCCGCCGAATGGGCGACACGAGGCCAGAGCTTTTTGTCTATCAGCTTCACTTCCTTGTAGAGCTCTTCGACCTGGTCCATCAGGTTGTAATTTGATGCTTCGGCCTCGTCGGATTTTAACTTGTCAAGAAAACGACGCGCCGCCTCTTTCTCGAGTTTCGGCAACAAAGCCTCTTCCAGGATTGTCTGGCGCTTAATCCAGTAGTCAGCCATCAGATAACCCATCAAGCGCAGTTGTGTTTCGCTTGCCGGAAGCTTTTCCTGGGTTGAGTCGATCACGATCTGACTGGCGACGAGGGGAGTTTTCCGATCGTCTTCGCTGCGCTTGATGATAATGCCGAGCGCTTCCATTTTCGGTTTGTTCCAATCGCGCGTGGATTTTGGCAACACGCCGAGGTAAACCTTGCGCCAAAAGTAGGAGCCCGACAGTTCATTGAGGGCATCGACTGAGTTAGTCATTACGCCATCGGAATCGAGGTAGCCGCCGTCGTGGGCAATGTCCAGCATCTTCAACCACGGGTGAAATTCCCGCTTACTCTTAATCAGGAAGACGTTTCCCATATCGCGACGCGCGAGTTCAACGGGCGCAAATATTTCGCCTGCCTCCCGAGCGCGCACCGCTTTCAACTTCGGCAGTTCTCCCGGCTTTAAGGTCTTCAGACTTTTGACGTCACCCGGTTCCCAAATACCGTTTTCGACCATCGCATCGATGATGTCGTTTTTCTCGCCAGTCAGGACCCATTCCTTGTATCCCCATTGGCCGAGTTCCATTAGGGCAATGACGCCGGCGAGATGAGGCTGGTACATGACGGCGAGGTCCTTGAATGCCGAGTAAATCAGTTCGTCGTTTGCCGAAGGATCGATGCCAATTGCGCCGGCATTGCTACTCAGCGTTCCCACCAAATTTGAAGTAAGAAGTCCCTTTGCCGGAACTTGCCATTTATTAACGAGATTGTTGAAGTTGATGATGTTCGCGAACAAAGCCGCCTGAGTTTGTCCAATAGTGGCGTCGTCCATGCTGCCGCTTTGCGTGAACAACTTGTCTAGGTTGACGAACAAGTCCTTGCCGTTCTGAACATGGCCCCACCATTCGCCTCCCTTAACGATGAGTGTGCCGGCAGTTTCGCCCCCTTTGATCGCGGCTACGAAGAGTTGGAGCCCGAGGTTCTTTCGCGTGGGATCGACCTTGACCTCAACTTGTTTGCCGTCTTTATCGAGATATGAGGTCTTGACGGAAGTGGCATTGCTGCTATCGCCGAAACGAGTCAACCGCTGAAACATTTCCAGGGCGCGCAGCGTTTTGTCGGGACCCGCATTGAAATAATCTTTGACCCTGGCGACATATTTTTCATTAGGCCAGTTGAGCTCTTTAGCAAGCGCGTGAATCAACTCCAAGTGGTTGTTTACTTCCGTCGGATTCAGTTGGATTTGTTTTCGCACCACGCGCATGCTTTCCAGCTCGAGCCTCGTAGTTTCAACCTTTCCCTTTGCCAGTTGTTCAAGGAAGACCGCCAGGTCAACTCCGTCGATAGCCTTGGCGAGGTTCTCTTCCACTGACTGCTGAATCCGCCGGAACGATTCTATGTATTCAGTTTGCACAGTGCTCTCGGCTTGCACGATCTCCATGATGTGCTTGAAGACGTGGCTACTGAGAATGTCGACTGCCGAGTCGCTGGCCTCACCTTGTTGAATGCGCTCCTGGAATTGCCGCATCAACATCTCATGAGTTTCCTCGGGAATGTTGGTGTAGGCGATCAGAAGTCCATTCAGCTCTTCAACAAGTTGAGGATGATTTTCGAGATCCGCCCGGGTCAGTTTGCCGTCGGGCACATTCTTGAGAGATTCAAGCACCGGCCGCAGTTCACCAGCGATCCGGTCGAGGTGATAGTTGTGAGTTTTAATAACTACTTCATTGATAATCCCTTTGATGTGTGCTTGAAACTGATCGGCACCGCCGACGCCGACGCCTTTCTTATATATCTCTTCCGCCATCGCGCGATTGACTTTCCAGTCGAGCGGAAGAGACTCCGGGCCACTAACAGCCGCCCAGGCATCGATCATGCGCACCAAATATTTGCATTGACTTTCAAAACGATCGTGATGGACCACCGAGGCTTGGCGCAGATTGTCAGCGATGTAGGCAAACTTGCCGGAAGCAGGCGGTTTCGCCGGCGGATCGTAGACTTCCTTAAACAGCTTGGTAGTGTTTAGTGGATCATTGACATCGCCGGTAACCACGCCCTTGTCGTATCCCCAGACGTCGAGCATGTAAACCCCGAAAGGATCGTTGTATTTTTCAGGATTCGCCGCGGTCCAGGCGTAAAGGTAATCAGGTGGAGGACGTTCCTTCGCAATCTGGTCTCCATATTTTGCTTTGAACACAACCCAGGCCGTTGTCGGCGAAAGAAACTCCGTTTGAACGACGTCCGGCCCCATCTCGTTGAAGAACTTTTCCCGGGTCACGTCGTGAAAAGCCTTGATTGCGCGCTCACCATTTACGGCTTCGTCGGCCAACAACTCGGAAGAGTTAGTCAGATTTGTGATGTCGTCATCGCTAACAAACTGCTTGCCTGGATCGAGCTCAGGCATGCTCGCGTCTCTGGGTCGACCCGCTTTGACCCACTCGATAATCTTCTTTTCCCTTTGGCCCGTTGACCCGACGCGCCGAGACGACTTGGCGCCCACCTTCTTGCGTACGTGCATCACGATTTCATACTTCGCGATATCAACGCTGAGGAACAGATCCGGATCGGCTTTGAAGAGTGCGGCCCGCTGATCGACTGTCATCTTGTAGAAATCCGAGCTGAAAAACTTGAGCACGCCGATGGCCGTTTTCATGGAGGGATCAGTTTGGTACTGCGTTAACGCCTTATTCAATTCAGGGCGTACGCCAAGCGATGCGAAGTCTTTGGGAGTTTGCCGTGCTTCAATGGGCTTGAAGACGTAACAGGAACTGCAACCTTGAGTTTGTGCGAGGCCCGAGGCGAATGAAAGCAGGACCAGTAAAGGAACGAACAGCAAGCGCAGCAACCGGCCGTGGTGCAAAACGAGAATGCGATTGTGGCTACTGGTCATGCCTGCTCCGGGCAAGTGGAACGGCGAGACTTCGTTTTTAAGTCAGACCGCGGGTTGGTTGGAAAAGCTGCGCCGGTGTGGCTAGCCTCGACCCGCTTGGGTGGCAATGTTTTCTGTGGACTTGTCCCTATTGGGACGGCGGATCGACATTGCGGGCTGGAACGGGCAAGCTTCGAGCACGTTTTACGCCAGAGACCATTGTTTCGTCAAGCTTATTTACGGTCTTTTTTCTATTTAAATCAAAGGCCTGTCGGCATGCCGGAGACTGCAGGCCGCGACAAACAACGAGCTATCCAGAGGCTCATCGGTGCGGGGAGCTGATTCACCTTTAACCATCAAATCCCACCGGCCCCTTCGCTGAAAGTATTGCATCAGGATGGAACGTGCTGCTTTATTCACTCGCTTGACAGGGTCGGCGAACGGCGCGTAGGGTTTTCGCTCCGAAGGGCCGAATGCATTTAGCTGTTTGAAAGGCAACCTTCAGTTTTTGAGATCGACGTTTGAAATTTGAAATCGAGATACCAAAAATGAGATTCAAACTGGGGAGGCGAATCTGTTCTGGTGAATGGCGCGGTCTTCAAAACCGTAAGTGAGACTGTGAGAACAGGCTCAGGTAGGTTCGATTCCTACACGCCTCCGCCATGCCGATTGCGGATTTGGGGATTGCAGATTGCCGGGAGGAATCTATGAATCCTAAAGATTTTAAAGCAAGAACTCGCGCGTTTGCTCTGCGCATTATCCGGGTAACAGATTTGCTTAAAGAAGCTGTTGAAATTCTTTCAATCACTGTTTCCTCAATCAAAACGGCAAGGGGCTTGCGAAAAGGCTAGCCTTTGAAGATGGGGGTTTGCTGATTCAGCAATCAGCAATCAGCAATCACAAATCGCTATGAGAGAGTGGATCGCACTTAATATGACTCCGGGCATCGGACCTCGTGCCGCTGCCAAGCTGCTCGAGCGTTTTGGCTCCGCCGAAGCGGTTTTCCAGGCGCAACGCGTCGAGCTCGAGAAGCTGAGGCTGTTGCCGGAAGCTGTGGACAGCATCATTGCGCGCGACTTGCACGAGAAAGCGGAAGTCGAACTTTTAAACGTTCGGAAACTCGGCGGCGACATTCTGGTTCTGGATGACGGCGTTTATCCTTCGCTGCTGCGAGAAATCTACGATCCGCCGATCGCGCTCTACGTAAAAGGCGCCTGGTCACAGTGTCTGGATCAGCCCTGCATAGCAATTGTTGGTTCGCGCAAATGTTCTACTTATGGCCAGAACGCAGCTTTGATGCTTGCACGCGATTTGGCCCAGCGCGGCGTGACAGTTGTTTCAGGCTTTGCGCGAGGCATAGACGCGGCCGCGCATCGCGGTGCAATTGAAGGCGGCGGACGCACGGTGGGCGTGCTGGGCACCGGCATCGATGAAGTCTATCCGCGCGATCACAAGAAGCTGGCAGCTGAAATTTTAGAACGGGGTGGCGCGCTGGTTTCGCAGCTTCCTTTAGCGACGCCGCCCGTCTCGGAAAACTTTCCTTATCGAAACCGCATCAT
>DASQPM010000300.1:0-7108 GCA_035643935.1 Pyrinomonadaceae bacterium
CGTTGCATATGCCACGTCTCGCCGCCATCGTCAGTGTGCAGGATGATGCCGCGCGCGCCGACTATCCAACCGAGTTCGGGCGTAATAAAGTCAACACTAAAAAGATCTTCGGTGGCTTCGAGCGGCACGCTGGTCCAGGTAACGCCGCCGGTTTGGGAACGAAGAATCGTGCCGCGATCGCCAACCGCGATGCCTGTCTTTTGATTGATGAACTGGATTGAGTTCAAACGGTTCGTGGTGCCGGAAGGGCGAACTGTCCAATTCTTTCCACCTGAGCCAGTGAAAAGTATTTTTCCACGCGCGCCAACGGCCCAACCGTGCGAGTTGTCTAAAAAGAAAAGCTGCGACAAGTCATCGCGCCCGCCTTCAGTCAAGCGCCGCCACGAAAACCCACCGTCATCCGTGCGCAAAACCAGGCCATCATCACCCGCGGCCCAGCCCAACGATTCATCGGCGAAATAAAGTCCGCTGAGTTTCGGATTGGTGCGCACATTGACCGGCAACCAGATGGTGCCGCCATCCGCTGTGCTTAGTACGACGCCGTTGTCGCCCGCTGACCAACCGTGCATTTCATCGGTAAAGAAAACTGAAAACAGATCGGTGTTGACCAGCGAATTCAAAGCTTGCCAGTTTGCCCCGCCGTCATCCGTTTGCAGAATCGTTCCCTGATAACCAACTACCACGGCGCGTTTTGCAGACACGAAAGCAACCCCGGTCAATACAACGTTCGTCAGGCCGCTGTGCGCTTTCCAGTCGGCGCCGCCATCTTTGGTCATCAGCAAAGTGCCGTGCGATCCGACAGCAATTCCGTTCTTCGCATCGAAAAATGAAATTGCAAACAGATGCGCGTTGGTTTTAGTCTTCTGCACCTTCCAGGTCAGTCCGCCATCAGTGGTCGCGATCACCGATCCGAATGTGCCCGCGGCCCAGCCTCGCAGCCGGTCCTGCGCGGCGAAGGTGACAGCGAACAAATGATCTGTCGTCCCAGTTGGTCTGCGCAGCCATTTGTTGCCGCCGTTTGTTGTCGTCAGGATGACGCCGCCTGCGCCGGAAATTACCGCGCGTGCCCGGTCGTGAACATAGAGACCATAAAGCGTGGTTGCAGCCGGCGAGATCTGCGCGTCCCAGGTAAAACCGCCGTTGCGTGTATGCAGGATCGAGCCATCGCTGCCGACGGCCCAACCGTGCGACTTATCCGCGGCGAACTTGATTGAGTTAAGAGCATTGCCTTGCGGCAAAGGGTTTTGCCATTGCCAGGTGGGAATTTCTTGCGCTTTATTTGCGGCCGAAAGCAGCGACAGAAAGACAAGCAGCAGAATCGCGCAGCCGCCGCGGCGCGCGCGCGGCAAAAACTCTAATTTGGCAATCGAGCAAGTGAAATTCATTGTCACTGGTGGAAGCGCGTCTCTGGGAATTACGCGGAATAACGCAAGACAGAATTATAATGATCAGATAAGTCGAAAGCGAATGAGCGGAAATTGCGGTGCTGATTCAGGTTCCTTGTTCTATTTTATTAGCACCGTCGCTTAAGCGCGGTGATCCTGCCAACCGCACGCAACCGGAAACCGTTTAAACGGTTTTCCCTTCCGAGGCTAATCACTAATCACCGGGCTAAAGCCACGGTGCTAATGAGAAAGGCCGTCAAGTTCAAACTGCATCAGCGTCGGATTTGCGATCATTGCCCTTTACAGAGACTTTTAAACAGGAGCGCCGATTCCGCGCTAATAACGATGCTATTTCACCGCCGGTGCACGATAACGGCGGTCAACGCGCCAACGTCCCGCGCCGTGTCGCAAGCGCGCGATGGTTAATGGATGACAGTTCCCACACGCCAGCCAACGACCGCGCAGGTGCCGGTGATTGGAATTGAAATTTTGCGCGGCAAAATCCACCGCAACAGTTTCGCGAACGATTGTTGCTTCGTTTGTCGTCGCGTCTTCATTCAATTCCTGCTCAACGAAATGCAAATTCACGTACCCGGTCTGCCAGCTTGCTGGCGGGCCAGACAAGATTTCGTTCGTCCCTACCACCAAGTAATTCCCTTCACAGTCCAACGCCAGGCCCGCCGTGACCGCAACTTTCCCCGACTCAACCGTGACGCGCAGTCCGGAAACAATTCCGAAGCCATGCAATGCCTGATTGTGAAGTTTCTGCTTCCGGCGAAAATAATTTTGTTCCAACGCAAAGTCAGCGGCGGTCAACAGCCGTCCGTTAAAGAACCGCAGCCGGTCAAACGGTTTTGGTTCGCTCATAAAGGCTAATCACTCTCAGCTTCTACTGTGAGCGGATCGATGTCGCCAACCTTGTCGATCGCGGCGCGCAGTATCTCGTCATCGACCTCGCCCAACGACGCAATCTTGCGCGCGGCCTTATCAACCGCTTCCTGGACCACGTGGCCGTTGTGCCCGCGCGTCCACTGCCAAACAACTTCGTGACGCTTCGCAGCCTGGTCCAGTCGCTGCCACCAATCGTGATTGGTCTTGCGGCGAAAACGACCACCCATCGTTTCCACCACGTAACGCGAGTCGGTAAACAAATGAACGCGGCAGGGTTCTTTCAATGACTCTAAGCCCAAAGCCGCAGCGGCCACTTCCGCTTGCTGATTCGTTGCCTGGCCCAGGTAAGCGCCGACCGCGCGCCAAAGACCGCGATAACCAAGCAACGCCACCGCCGCCGCGCGCGTGGCCATTTGTCCGTTGCCCAGACTCGAGCCATCGCAAAAAATTGTGACTGATTTCATTTTTAGAGCTATCCGAAATTTGAGTCGGTAACCGTTTTTTCTTCCCCTTCCCCTTGGGGAAAGGGACAAATACTCATCGCCACAAGCCATCAAGCGCCAACTTTACGTCAGCATTTTTCCAGGCCCCGGCAAATTCTCGTTGCACCAGGGCCGCGGCATAGTCCTTCCGCTCCGCTTTCAAACTTTCCAGCAGTCCAAATAGCGAACGGCCATTGCGCTTATTACGTTCCAGGTCGGCGCGGAAGACTTGTTCGGCTTCCGCATAGTTGCCGCTTTTCATAAGCGCGCCGCCCAGCATCTCGCGAACCGGAATAAACCATGCTGGCGGCTCGTCGTAGGCCAGCGAGTCTTCAGACTCAACAGCCTGACGCAACAGCGCGAGCGCCGCCTTGTCGTCATGCTTCGCGGCCGCAATCTGTGCGCGCAATACTGCGTCGGCAACAGTTAACACTGCGTGGGCAGAATTCAAACCAAAACTCGCATCCGCCGGAATTTCCTTAACACTGACGAGAAACGCTTCCCGTTCGGCGGCCGCCTTTGCCGGGTCGCCCTTTCGCGCGAAGGCCATGCCACGCGAAAAGCGCCACACGGCAGTAACGCCTTTTAATGAGGCATCCGGTTGCGGAAGTTTTTCAATGTCGTTCCAGCGATTGAAACGCACCAGCAGCAGCGGCGTCACCGTCATGAAGCCTTCCAGCATCGGCATAGCTTTTAGATGCGGCGAGACGTTCGCTTCGAGTTGCTTCGTTGCCCGCATCGCATCGGCGAAGCGACCTTCCATGCTGTACGAGATAGCCAGGAAGTGAAGGTTGTGACTGTAGTACATCAACGGATAGATGCCCTGCAGGCCACCCGCTTTTATGTAAGCTTCGTCGGCGGCTGCCGCATGTACGTTGCTGAGTGCAGCATTTTCGTAGTCGCCCGTGCGCGCGTAAATGTGCGCGGGCATGTGGACCAGGTGACCAGCAGCAGGCATCAGGCTAGCGAGTTTAGGCGCGTAAGCGAGCGCGCGTTCGGGATTTGGCGAAGCCTCGACCGCGTGAATGTAGTAATGGATAGCGCCGGGATGATTGGGATTGCGACGCAGCACCGACTCGAGCATGGCCACGATCTCTTCGGTGCCGGGCGCAGGCTTGCCAGCGGCGGTCCAAAGCTTCCAGGGCCGCAAGTCCATGGCGCTTTCGGCATAGAGTGTCGCGAGATCGAGGTCGTCAGGATAGGCTTTAACCAACTCACCCATCGCATGCTTGTAATCGCCATCGAGCTTGCGCAGGTCAGCTTTGGGATCGACTGAATAGCGTTTTGCCAGCGCCGCAATGTAGGCGCGCTCATTCGCAGCAGCGTTCGTCGCCAGCGCGATTGCGTTTTGTACAGCATCATAGGCCGCCTTCTCGCGCGCCGGATCAACGTCGAGGTTGATGTTTGGTCCGAGCGCGAGCGCCATGCCCCAGTGGGCCATCGCCAGATGCGGATCGAGCTGCGCGGCGCGTTTAAACGAGCGAATAGCTTCGTCATGATTGAAAGCGAACACGAACGCGAGTCCCTGATCGAAAAACTTTTGTGCAAGCGGGTTGGTGGTGGAAACGGGATGATGGATGCCGCCAATCCCCGGCACCAGCGTCGCCGGCTGTTCGGCCTGAGCTTTCGTGCGTTTATGTCCAGAGTGCTGCGCGCCGGCAAGCGAACAAAAACATAACGACAACACCAGCACGGACAGGGATCGCATGTTCCGACTTCTCCTTTTGCTGTTTCTGCTGCGCGGGAAAGAATGGTCTTTTTCCAGCTTAGTTGGCAAGACAATAGCGTAACAGATACTCGGCGCCGGCAGCCTTACACAAAAACTATTTCCGCAATGCGAGATGCGACCAGATGGCGTCATTGTGCTGGAACCCCACAATGCAAATAGACTCAGTCGGCGAATGCATACTCCTATCGAGGGTTCTGATCTCGCTAAACTTGTTATCGTAATGGCGGCGGCTGTGACCGTCGCTTGGAAAACTTTTTTCTTTTACCTGGGTTCAACATGCGCCAGTCGACGCGTCAAACTCAATTCTATTGTTAGAATGCTCCATGCATTCTTCGTTAGGATAGACCCATGGGACACGCACACACCCACGCACCGGCAAACTACGGACGCGTTTTTGCTATTGGTGTCACTCTCAATTTAGCGTTCGTTGTGCTTGAAGTTATTTACGGGCGCGTGTCCCATTCCCTCGCGCTGGTAGCCGATGCCGGACATAACTTGAGCGACGTGCTTGGTTTGGTACTGGCCTGGGGAGCAATGCTGCTCGCGCGCCGCCGACCCACACCCGAACGGACTTATGGCTTCCGGCGTTCTTCAATTCTGGCCGCGCTCATCAACGCGGCTGTGCTGCTAATCAGCGTTGGCGCTATTGCCTGGGAAGCTATTGGACGCGTCAGTCATCCCAGTCCGGTAGCAGAGACAACGGTAATTGTGGTGGCCTCCGTCGGGATTCTTATCAATGCCGGCACAGCCGTGATGTTTATGTCGGGACGCAAACGCGACTTGAATATTCGCGGCGCCTTTGTTCACATGGCCACCGATGCCGTCATTGCGCTCGGCGTGGTCCTGACCGGCGTGGCGATGCTTGAAACCGGATGGTTATGGCTTGATCCAATTGTAAGTTTGGTGATCGTCGCGCTGATTGTGTACGGCACCTGGGGCTTGCTTCGCGATTCACTTAACCTGGCGCTTGACGCGGTACCAGAAGGAATAGACATGAGCGACGTCAAAGAATATTTAGCCGGCTTGCCGACCTGCGTTGATGTGCACGACCTGCACGTTTGGGGCATGAGCACTACCGAAGCTGCACTGACCGCTCACGTCGTGATGGCGCAGACAATTTGTGATGACGCGCTGCTGGCTAAGATCACAAGTGAGTTGCAGCAAAAGTTTGGTATCGAGCACGCAACCTTGCAAGTAGAATTTGGCGACCCAACCTATCCCTGTCGCTGTCGCTTGTAGGACAGATATTCCTGTCTGTCCCTCTTGTTTCCAAGTAAGTCAGACATCCCTGTCTGTCTCTAACAAACCCAAGTAAGCCAGACATCCTCTTGGATAAAGTCGAACTAAAGAAAGGGGTGGCACCTTAGAACTTCTGGAAGGTACCACCCCGGATGTTCGCCTGAGCTGGAATAGCCGGCATCAGACGTGCGATGCCTGCACGCACTCGTACAGCGTTAGCAGGATGTTCGACAACAGCGGCGAGAGTGGGCCACCTTGTGGTGTCCCTTCCCTCGGCCCGTTCGACATCTGCGAGACCAGCGGAGTCGCGACCAGCGGAGTCGCGACTGACCAGATTTGCACTGGTCCAAGGCTGAGATTTACAACCTTGATGATGTAGACGCCGCTCTGCGTTATCGGAGCCTCGAGAATCGCAACTCCCGATGAACTGTTCACGGTTTGCACCACGGTCCCCGAGGGGTTGATCAGCGCCAACTGAATCGGCACAGCTACATTCGACTCAGCCGCAATCGAGATTGCTTGCGTGCCGACTGGTAGCGTGATGTTACTTAGCAACGCCTGTCCCGCCGACTGTGTAACCAGCGACTCGGAGGAATTGCCCGGATGGGCCGGCGGTGTTCCGGTCACAGTCGCACTGGGTGGTAGGCAGAAGCCATCAACGTAGACAGCGTCGTGAATGGGTCTGATCTCCAGCGTGTGGTGCCCCCCGATAGTAAATCCATAGCTGAAAGACTTAGAAGCAGAAGGACCGAATGCGGGAGAACGATTTGAGCCGGACGGGCCGTAGTAATTAACAGGACCCATATCCTGGCTATCTATGAAGACTTCCGCAAGACCGCCTTTCGGACTGGTAGCGAAGAAGTAAGTGACTGAACCCGTTGGTGCAGCGTCGTCGAAGCTTAAGACGGCGTTGTGTTGATTGTTGCCGCCTTCGTTTAGACGGTAGTGGCCAGCACTGGCGTTTGAATTAAAAATCAAGTGCCAACCGTTAGAGTACGCGATATGCGGATCGTTGTCTTCGACGGTCGTGCCAGTGCAAGGCAACGGATTTGGAGTTGGCGTTGGTATCGGCGTTGGTGTTGGCGTCGGTGTTGGCGTTGGCGCCACACAATCTGCGCGCGAGAGCGTACCGAGCGTGAAATCAAACGAGCGCGTCGAGTCGCCTTCGGCGTAGACGTCCGATGCGACATTGTCGCGGCCACCGCTAAAGGCGGTGACGTTGTAGAGTGTGTTGCCGATCGGCCGGTTGCTGCCGAACGTGTTGAGGGCCAGCTCGATGCAGATCGTGTTGCCGTTGATTGACCCGCTCACCATCCCCGGCGCGGTTAGACTCGTGACTTCGGCGGGATACTGCACAACCTTGCAGTTACCCGGCGTGGTCG
>DASQPM010000301.1:0-2632 GCA_035643935.1 Pyrinomonadaceae bacterium
CAGACGAGCCGACCGGAAATCTCGACTCTACGCGCGCTCACGAATTGCTGGAACTGATGCGGCGCATGGCCACAGGCGCCAGGTTAACAATCCTGATGGTCACGCACGATCGTGAGCTTGCTACCAGCTTCGCCGATCGCATTATTCAGATGAAAGATGGCAAAGTAACTGAAGAAGGATGAAGGCAGAAGGCGGAGGGATGAAAGCGAAAGGATGAACAGCACGATCAGCCTTGGTCAATCCTTAAGAAGACGCGTGCGCGCGTTGCCATTGTTTTGTTCATCCTTCATCCTTCCGCCTTCATCCTTTCTATCCCCCGTTGTGAGGTGTTTCCATGTCTGTTAATGCTCAAGAGATGACGCTTGAAGCGCTGCGGTCTGTGCCCTTATTTGGATCGCTTGATGACCACGCAGCAACCGAGCTGCGCGAGTTATTGATGGTGGAAGATATTCCATCGGGCCAACAGCTCTTTCACAAAGGCGACAGCGGCGACGCGATGTATCTGATCGAAAGCGGGCGCATTCGCATTAGTATTACGGACCAGGACGCCCAGGAAGTGACGCTGGCTGATCTGGCCCAGGGCGATTTCTTTGGCGAGATGGCGTTGATCGATGGGCGCAAACGATCCGCGGACGCGCGGGTGGTACAGGACGCGCAGCTGGCAATTCTTTCGCGGCCCGCCTTTCTGGCTTTCGTGCGCGCAAATCCCGACGTGGCACTGGAAATGTTGAGTGCGCTAAGCGAGCGCTTGCGACGAACCGACGAGCTGTTGCGATCGCGCGTATCGCGCAATGTCAACGAAGAACAAGCCAGCCGCATGACTGTCGCCGATCGCGCCGCCGACTTGATTGCCGAATTTGGCGGCAGTTGGAAGTTTATCGGCGCGTCGATAGGACTAATTCTTCTCTGGATCATTTTCAATTCCTACATTCTTTACAGAGGTTTCGATCCGGCGCCGTATCAAATGCTGAATTTGGTGCTGGCGGTGATCGCCGGCATGCAGGCGCCGATTATTATGATGTCGCAGAACCGGCAGGGTGAAAAAGATCGACTGCGCGCCGATTTGGATTACAAAGTTAATCTCAAAAACGAACTGTCACTTGCGGAAGTGCTGCGCCGTCTGGATGTGATCGAGAGTGAGCGTCTGCCGAAATTGTTTGAAGAACAAAACGCGAAAATCGCGGCTGCCAAAGTCCAAAGTCCCACGTCCAATGTCCAAAGCCAAACAACAAACGTCCAAAGTCAAACTTCGAAAGGCTAAGGCAAAGGTCAAGTAGTTCAGCGTACAAGCTTAAGCTTGCATGCGTTTGAAAGAAACAACCTGAAGGTTGGACTCTTAACTACTTGAAGGACAATCGACGTTGACTTTGGACTTTGGACATTGGACTAGTATTCGAATGATTGAAGCGATCTTTTTTGACTTTAACGGCGTGATTATCGACGACGAGCGGCTGCAAATGGAGGCGTACCGCGAAGTCCTGCGCGAGCATTCAATTGATCTAACCGAAGCTGACTATTTCGGAGTGCTGGGCATGGACGACAAAACTTTTGTGCGCGCTGCCTTCGCACGTGCTAACGAAACATTGACGGATGAAGTGCTCAATAGCGTGCTGTCAGGCAAAGGCGTGCGGCATCGTAAGCTGATCGAAAACGAGTTGCCGCTGTTTCCCGGCGTCGTGACTCTTCTGAAGGCCGCGTCCCGAAGTTATCCACTTGGGGTCGTCAGCATGGCGAGCCTTGACGAGATTGACTATGCGCTGGACCTTGCAAAACTAAGATCGCTGTTTGCAGTAGTGGTCAGCGCAGCAGATGTTAGTGTCTCCAAGCCAGCGCCGGATTGTTATCGCATCGCGCTCGAAAAGTTGAATGAACTACGGCGAGCTGAACGCCAGGTTTCGTTAACTCCGCCCGCTTGTTTGGTAGTGGAAGATTCACCGCCGGGGATCGAATCTGCAAAACAAGCCGGCATGCGCACGCTGGGCGTAACGAATACCGTTAGCGAAGCGGCACTGCGAGCCGTGGGCGCTGAGGTTGTTACCCCGAGTCTTGCCGATTGGACCGTTGATTCGGTGCGGCACGTATTTACTTAAGATTTAGTTGATTCAAGCAGTTTAGAGTCCAAGCTTCAGCTTGTCTTTGTCGCACCTAAGACAACCTGAAGGTTGGACTCTGAACTACTTGACCGTAAATGCATCATGAGTTTTCTCGACATTCTTCAGCTCGCTTTTAGAAACTTGCGCCAGGCAAAACTGCGCGCGCTCTTGACGACAATGGGTGTAGTTGTCGGCGTGGCTGTGATTGTGACGATGGTTTCGTTTGGTCTCGGCTTGCAGCAGAACATGCTGGCGCGCTTTGGAGCTCTCGATCTTTTCAATGAGATCACAGTATTCGGCCGTAGCCTTACTAATTTGGCAACTGCAGGTTTCGATCGACAGACTGGGAGGACTAACGAAGGTGGCGAGCGCCGCGGGCCGCGTTTGAAGCCCGACAAAAATCCCACCCGTATTCTCGACGATGCGGCCATAGCCGAAATCGCAAAAATTCCCGGCGTCGCTTACGTGCAACCGACTATTAGTCTGTACGTTTACACGCGCGCGAATGGGCACGTGCGGTTCGAGCCGGCGTCAGGGGC
>DASQPM010000302.1:0-8057 GCA_035643935.1 Pyrinomonadaceae bacterium
CAAGCGCTGTAAGCGAAATTAAACTCCAGGGCAAGCTAACTGCGGAATAACCGGATTGAACTGAAATCGTTCCACTTGAGCCGCGGACGCTGAGAGTGGCATAGACTTCAGTCTGTGGCTGTCAACCGGCCACAGACTGAAGTCTGTGCCACAACTTGCCCAGTCTCTTCGAGGCGAGTACCATCAATCTTCCCCGAAATTCGATTTTCAAAGGAGTGAAATCGTGGCTGATCAATCTGGAGCTAAAGCCGTGACCGACAAACCATTTCTTACTGACATCAAGACCCTGCGCGAACGCGCGCGCAAGCATATTGAACAAGGCGCGGTGACCGAGGGTTACAGTGCGGACCGCGAGACCGTCGTCAAAATATTGAACGAAGCACTGGCGACGGAAATCGTTTGTGTGCTGCGTTACAAACGTCATTATTTCATGGCTTCGGGAATCAACGCGGAGAGTGTGGCGACCGAGTTTCTGCAACATGCTAACGAAGAGCAGGGACACGCCGATCTAATCGCGCAACGAATTGTGCAACTGGGCGGCGCGCCAAACTTCAATCCCGACGGACTCACAATGAGAAGTCATGCCGAGTATGTTGAGGGCACCACTCTCATCGACATGATCAAAGAAGACTTAGTGGCCGAGCGCATCGCCATCGACAGTTATCGCGAGATGGTCAACTACGTGAACACCGACGATCCGACCACGCGCCGTATGTTGGAAGGAATCCTGGCGATGGAAGAAGAGCATGCGGACGATCTGGTGAACCTGTTGGAAAAGATGAGAAATTAATTGCATCTTCGGAAATCAATTATTGGTTGTGCAGCGAGATTATTTGTCCACGCTGCGCGTTATGGAACTCTTTCTTACTGATAAGCACCTTCCATAAACATGTCGAGCGTGATGCTTCTGCAAAAAAGCATCACGCTCGTTAGCGTAAAGACTCTTTTGCTCAAAAGAACAAACAATGCAAACGAAGGACGCCCCACGCTCTGTCGCGACTGTGGGGCAATCGTTGGCGCTGGGGAACAGCAGTGCGCCGTTTGCGGCGCCCCGGTTACTACGCAAGGGGCAACGCGAAATAGCAGCGCCGGGCCTGACCACGAGACACTGCGATTCGCGCGCGCAGTTCTCGATCGACCGTACAAGTTCACAATAATTCTGCTCGTGGCGAATCTTTTTGTTTTCCTTTTGATGTGGCAGTCTAGCGGGCTGACATCACAGGCATTATGGGAATTTCCCGAACCGGTTCTGCTGGCATACGGCGCGAAGCTGAATAGCCTGATCAATCAACAACATCAATGGTGGCGTTTTGTGACGCCGATGTTTGTACACATCAACCTGCCTCACGTGCTCATCAACATGTACAGCTTGTGGGTTGTTGGGCCTTACGTTGAAAAACTTTATGGCTCGACAAAGTTTGTCGTGTTCTGGGTACTGACGGGTATCGCCGGCGTTGTTGCCAGCTATCTGACGGTCAGACCCAGTTTGGCAGTTGGTCCTGGACGCTTTCTTTTCAAGGGAAACGATGTACTTTCCGCGGGCGCATCCGGGGCGTTATTCGGGTTGGTGGGAGTGTTGTTCGTTTTTGGCATCAAGTTTCGCCACGAGTTGCCCGAAGGTTTCAAACGCGCTTTTGGCACCGGTATGCTGCCCATCATCATGATCAATCTGTTCATCGGTTATCTCGGTCGCGGGTTCATCGATAACGCTGCCCACCTGGGCGGCCTGGTTTCAGGTGCGATTCTGGCCGTCGCTGTCGACTATCGCCGCCCCGGTGAGAAGCCGGTGGTAGCAACTGCATGGCGCGTCTTGCAGGTTGCGGCGATTGTCTTAGTGGCAGTAAGTTTTTTAAAGATTATTCAGCACTTCCGAGATCCAATGCCGGGGTCACTGGTCCAGGAAACGGCCCCTGCAGCCGATGATCAGTCTGGCAAGTACGTCTCGTTTGCGAAGGCGATGAACGATGGTCAGGATGCTTTCTATCTCACGTTAAAGGACAATAATACGGATCGTATTGATCAAGCCGTGAAGCAACTGGAAACGACCGCTTCGCTCGATCCCAAAGCGGATGAAATTAGAGACGGGCTCAAAGCGCTACTCATAAAGACGAAAGCGGTGGTGCAAAATTCAAACGCCGGCACTGCAAGATCAAAACAAGATGAACAAAACGGGCTGGCGCAAGATTTCAGCGAGTGGAGCAAGCAGTACAATGCCTGGCTTAAGACTACCGGAAGAAGCTATGGAATCATTGAGGTAATTGAGTCGCCGTCGCCGAAGTAGCAAGTGGCACAGACTTTAGTCTGTGGCTGCTAAGAAATCACAGACTGAAGTCTGTTCCACTAAGTAAAGCAAACTGTGAGTTTGCTTGGGAGACGATTCAAAAGAGAATCGCAAACCAAACAGTTTGCGTCACTAAAACAGGAGATTGCGAAGCAATGGAAATAAGGAAAGTTGGAGTGTTGGGTTGTGGGTTGATGGGGTCGGGCATTGCGCAGGTTGCGGCGAGCGCCGGGTTTGAGACGATAGTGCGCGAAGTGTCCGACGATCTGATCAATAAAGGGTTTGCCGGTATTGAAAAATCGCTGGCGAAGTTTGCTGAAAAAGGAACCATCACGGCGGAGCAGCAAAAGGCGACTCGAGATCGTTTGTCCGGCACCACATCATTCGACGATCTCGCCGACTGCGACATCGTCATCGAAGCCATTATCGAAAACATAGAACAGAAACGAACGACCTACGTGCAACTCGATCACATTTGTAAACCCGAAACAATTTTTGCGTCGAATACTTCGTCAATCTCAATTACGGAAATGATGACTGCGACCTCGCCGGCGCGGCAGCAACGTTTTGTTGGGCTGCATTTCTTCAATCCCGTGCCGCTCATGAAACTGGTTGAGGTAGTACGCACGATTCTGACGAACGAGAAGGTTTATGAGCAGGCGATCGAGTTTGGCAAAAAGCTCGGCAAGGTGCCAGTGCGCGCCGGCGATCGGACCGGCTTCATCGTAAATCGTCTGCTGGTTCCCTACATGCTCGATGCGATCCGGGCGCTCGAAGAAGGCGTCGGCTCAATCGTGGATATCGATACTTCGATGAAACTTGGGCTTGGTTATCCAATGGGACCGTTTACGTTGGGCGACTTTGTTGGCCTTGATACGACTTACTACATCGCCGAAATCATGTTCAACGAATTTCGCGAGAAGCGTTTTGCGCCCCCGCCACTACTAAAGCGCATGGTGATGGCGGGTTTGTATGGACGAAAATCGGGCCGCGGTTTTTACGACTACACTGACCCAAAAAATCCGACACCAATGAAATTGATATAAAGGCGAAGAGCGGGGCAAGCCCGCCTTCCCGACCTTTGAGACTCCGGAGCCGGGTAGTTTGATTTCAGCTTGAAAGCCTTTCAACCAAGAATAAAACACTCAACAGTGGTGATCTCACAGGTCAGGAAGCGGGCTTGCCCCGCTTCTTTGCTGATAAACGAAATACTGATAAGAACAATGAGTTCCGATCTCATCATTCAAGAGCGGCACGAGTCGGTCGCCATAGTGACCCTGAACCGGCCGGAAAAGCTCAACGCGCTATCGAGCGAAACAATCCGTGCGCTCAGTGAAGCCTTCAAGAGTTTCGAGAACGACTCTGAACTGCGCGCCGTGATCCTTACCGGCGCCGGCGACCGGGCATTCTCCGCCGGCACTGACTTAAGTGAGCTGATTCACGTGGGCGCCGGCGAAGCTGAGACGATAGCCGAGCGCGGTCAGCAGCTATGCAATCAGATCGAGCAGAGTTCGGTGCCGGTGATAGCAGCAATCAACGGTATTGCGGCGGGCGGTGGCTGCGAATTGGCGCTCGCGTGTCATCTGCGCATTGCGACGACAAATGCTCGCTTCAGTTTGCCGGAAACAAAACTGGGAATCATTCCCGGCTATGGCGGCACGCAGCGCATGACACGCGAACTGGGCCGAGCGCGCGCTCTGGAGTTAATCCTGACATCGGGAATAATCAACGCCGAAGACGCGCTGCGACTTGGGTTGGTCAATCGCGTTGTGCCTTCTGCCGAACTGTTGCCGGCGGCCGAAGCATTGGCCGGCGAGATCGCGCAACTGGCGCCACTGGCAATTCGCGCCTGCTTGAAAGCCGTCGTCGTCGGAACAGAGCTGCCGTTGGCAGAAGGCCTGGCGTTGGAAGCGGAACTATTCGCCAGCTTATTTGCAACTGAAGATATGCGCGAAGGAACGCGCGCTTTTTTGGAAAAACGTCAACCAGTTTTCAAAGGCGAGTAAGTAGGACAGACATTCCTGTCTGTCCTACTTGGGTTGATCTGCGTTACGAGCGAAGTGAGTTGAAAGAAAAGGAACCATTTACGATTTACCATTGGTGAATTCAACTTACAAGTGCAACCATTGCAGAACCGAGAGCGGTAGCGACCGGATGCTAACATTCAATGTTGAAGGCCGCTCGATGCTTTATTTGAATCGTCGACGCTAGCATCCGGTCGCTACCGCTTGCGGTTCTGCATTGAGTTCCTGGTTTGTTGCCAGCATCAGTCTTCGGTGCGCTATTCTTGTTGACCTAATACGATGAAAAAGGTCAAATGGTAAATGGAAAATCTGCTTTTTTCTTTCCACCCTTCTGGCCAGAACTCTAATGGAGCGGACAGGCAGGAACGCCTCTCCTACTAACGAAACACTCGCTTGCCGCTCTCAAAGCCATCCCCTATACTCAAAATGACTTTTCATCCGCTTGAATGGAGCAGTTGATTCTTGCAGCCGGTAGTTCACGAAGGACAGCTCAACGGTCAGGAATTTCGTTTCGCGATTGTTGCGAGTCGTTGGAACGACTTTATAAGTTCACGATTGGTGGACGGTGCGCTCGATGCATTCGATCGTTTGGGAGTGGCTGAGAAGGACGTTGAGATCTACAAGGTTCCGGGCGCTTTCGAAATCCCATTACTGGCCCAGAAGCTTGCTGCTTCAAAAAAGTTTGCAGCGCTTGTTTGCCTCGGTACAATTATTCGCGGGCAGACTCCGCATTTCGAATACATTGCCAGCGAGGTGGCCCGCGGCATCGGCCAGGCGGCATTGCAAACTGGAGTGCCCGTAGTTTTTGGGGTCATAACTGCCGACAACATGGACCAGGCGATCGAACGCGCGGGAGTCAAGCTGGGCAACAAGGGTTTTGAGGCCGCTACGACGGCGGTTGAACTGGCAAATTTGTATAAGGCAGTGAAAAGTAAAAAGTGAAGAGTGAAAAGTAAGCGGCCAAGAGTTGGCGCTCTCTTTGAACTTATCACTTATCACTTTTCACTTTTGAGTTTTGACTTTTCACTGGTGTTTGTTTTATGGGCTCGCGACGTAAGGCGCGTGAATGCGCCTTGCAAATGCTCTTTGCGGCTGATATTGCCGAAGCCAATCCCGCTGAAGTGCTGCGCACTTACTGGGCGGAGTTGGGCGACACCGACACGGAAGACGCGACGCGCGATTTTGCGACTCGTCTTGCGTCGGGAACGCTTACGCACCTGGACACGCTCGATGAGCGCATCCGGTCGCGAGCGGAACACTGGCGCATTCCGCGCATGGCGATCGTCGATCGCAATATTTTGCGCCTCGCAGTTTATGAGTTTTTGTACGAGCCTACCCCGCGCACGGTCGCCATTAACGAAGCACTGGAAATTGCCCGCCGCTTCTCGACTTACGAAGCCACACAATTCATCAACGGCATCCTCGATGCCATCAAGCGCGATCTGGATGAGCAGCAACCTCAGCAGCATTTCGACACAACCGAAACTGAATCCGAGACTGAACCGAAAACGGAATCCGAAGAACTCTCGGATGAGCATTCGGCATCTGCTTGACGGCCCTGCTGTTTCTGCTGCGAATCTTCCATTTACCATTTACGATTCACGACTTACTATCTCTTTGTGAACCTAAACCGCGGCGAATTTCTAATAGAGATTGAGGAGTTGATCGAGAAGGTTTTTTCCGACCTTGATCAGCTTCGCGAAGATACAGCCAACCAAAACAATCGCCGCCAATCAATCGATCAAGTTTTCCGGCACGTTCATAGTGTTAAGGGTTTGTCCGCAGCGATCGGCCTCGAAGCCGTCAGCCACATCGCCCATGAGTTTGAAACGCTGCTGGATGCGCTGCGAACCGGCCTTGTTGCTGTTGACGACCGCGTGTTGCAAATATCCGAAAACGCCGTGGACGCCCTGGCCGAAAGTTTGGGTCTCGCAGCCAGCGGCATAGTCGAGCCGTCGCGGCGCGCGCTCTTCGACCAACTCCAAACTGCTGCCCGGCGCGGCACCGCTGCATCGAATGCCGACACTGACGCCGTCCTTGAAAGCATACCGTCCGACATTTGGGAGTCGTTAAGCGAAGACGAGAAGCAACGACTAGTAAGCATTGTCCGGGAAGGCAGTCCCCTTTTTGTGGCGGCGGCGAGTTTTGATATTACGAGCTTTGACGAAGAGTTTTTCCGGCTGAGAGAAACACTCGCGCAATCTGGCGAAGTGATTGCAACTTTGCCAACGGTCGACCCCGAGCATTCTGATCGAGTCACCTTCCGCATTCTGTATGCAAGTTCTACCAGTCCCGCTGATTCACAGAATGTCGTCGTTGATTGCGCGGCCACATTTACCAAGGTTGAGCGCGGCATAGTTTCGGCGCCAGTCGCTTCATACCAAAAGCCCACAAGCAGTACGGCCAATACGGCATCCGTTTCCGCGCTCTCCAATTTTGTGCGCACCGATCTGGAGAAACTTGATCAGCTTATTTCCTCGGCACACGAACTGTTTCGCACTACCTCAAACGCTTTAGAGCTAGCTGTTGGTCAAAAACAGCCGGCCAAAAAAGCGGGCGCAGAACTTCACTCGCTGAATGAAACTATCCGCACATCTTTCATGGAGCTGGAAAACGAGCTGATCAATCTGCGTATGGTTTCGCTCGCGCCCACGCTGCAACGAGCGATACGCATGGGGCGAGCAGCGGCGCGCTCGGCCGGCAAGGAAATCGATTTTGAAGTTGCGGGAAAGGACTTGCGCGTTGATAAAGTCCTCGCCGATGCGCTCGCCGATGCCTTCATTCACTTAATCCGCAATGCAGTTGACCATGGAATCGAGCCCGGGAATGAGCGAGTCAGACTCGGCAAAGACAGACGCGGAACAATTCGCATCGAAGCAATCAGCGAAGGCGCGCAATCGCGCATTCGTGTTATTGACGATGGCCGCGGCATCGAGCCGGAGGTGATTTCAAAAGCGGCCTTTCGTCTGGGGATCGTGACTGAACCTTCTGAGCTCGACGTCGAACGAAGTCTGCGTCTGATTTTTCGCGCCGGCTTCACCACGCTCGCATCGGCGACGGATGTATCAGGACGCGGTGTTGGCCTCGATGTGGTAGAAACAGGGGTTGAGCAAGTTGGTGGCGAGTTAAGAGTATCGAGCAAGCCCGGCGGGGGAACGACTTTCGAGATTCGCCTGCCGGTCACGTTCGGCTTGCTTTCAGCGACCGTCGTTGTTTCGGGAGGCAATCGTTACTGCATTCCGGCAAATCAGGTCCTGACCAGCGAAACTTTTCGCAAGAAGCCAACGAAAGACAAGAAGCCAACGAGAGGTAAGCGAACCAACGGCGACCGCGCGCGACCAATCGACCTAAGTGAGTTGCTGGGACAACCCGCCGCGAAGAAGCCCTCAAGAAAAAGCGCGCGGCTGATTACCTGCCAACTCTCGGAATTGGAACAGCAAGGTAATCAAGATTGGCGAAATGCCGTGCATCTCATCGTTGGTGACGTTCAAGGCACGGAGGAAGTCTTGGTGCGCAGCCTCGGCCGACACGGCGGGCGCTGGTATGGCGTGGCCGGCGCTACAGAATTGCGCGATGGGACAATTGCATTGGTGCTGGATCTGACTAGACTATTAATGAATTCCTGACGCGAATTCCACTTATGCCCAATCCATTTTTGGGTGCATCGTGTGCCACTTTGTGGACTTCTCAAACGCCAACGCCACGCGCAACGGCGCGCCTTCATCATAGAGCCCACCTGTAAACATGATCGA
>DASQPM010000303.1:0-6400 GCA_035643935.1 Pyrinomonadaceae bacterium
ATGAAATAGCCTTCAAAAATCTGACGACAACGGATGGCGGGAAAGCTTGTTTTTGGCTGGTTGAGGATCCGTTAATGAAACTGAGCCGTGCACGTGCGTTGGATCATCAGGAACTGGCGGGCCTGATGCGGAACGGTAATACGACTGCTACCTAGAAAGACTGCTCTGATGATTTCTTCGTGTGATCATTGTGGAAGAATTTTACCCTTCTGGAAGATACGTTGTTCGAACTGCAAAAAGTCGGCAATGAACTGGCTGCAGCTGGTGGTGATGGCCGGATTCGCCCTCGGCACTCTCTTAATCGGCGCTAAACTGCTGCTCTAGCTAAAAAGGATGTCCAGCAGGGCCGACAACGATTCGAAGGATCGAGAAAGAAACTAAATGGCTGGCACTAAAAAAACAGATAATAAGTCTTTAACTGGTGTTGCAAACGAGGGCAGCTGGCCCGGAATCGATTCACGATTTCGCTTGATCATCGTCGCTGGTTTGCGAGCAAAACAACTGCTGCATGGTTCAAAGCCGCGCATTGAAACCAACAAGGGAAGGCGCCGCAATACAAGCATTGCCCTTGAAGAAGTGAAAAGAGGGCTGGTTCATTTTACAAAAGTGAATAGTGATGGCTCTGCAATGCACGATGATGTCGAACCGGAGTTGGTGCGAGGCGTTCTGGAACTTGGTCGCAAAGACCGCCCAGCGATCGTCAGTTTGTAAAGAAGCTTTTGTGCAGGTAGCGTCCGGGAAAAACAAATGGCAGCAACGAATGGAATCCGCGTCTACACACAACTCGTAGACAAAACGGCAAGCGATGTCGAGCTTTTTTACAGCAGGCGCGGCAATGGACCAATTTATCGCTGGAGTTATGAAGCGGCGAGAAAACATTGGCGGGTCTTGCGCATGCACCTTTCCGACTTTGCTACGCACGAACTTTGTTTAGCCAGTTGGAAGTCGGTGCCCGATCAACTGCAAACGCAACTGGCGCAACACTACGTCGAATAGATTTGAGCAGGCGCGCGCAAACATGTAACCTTATCTGCTGTGGCCGCGCCAGATCCTGATTCACTTCCCACCAAACACACCGCCGGCAAAAACTCTCAGTCATCTTTTTCAGCCCTTCGTCATCGCGATTTCCGTTTGCTATGGATGGGACAAATCGTTTCCGTAACCGGCTCGCAGATGCAGTCGGTAGCAATTAACTGGCACGTTTACCTGCTGACAAAATCGGCGTTTGCGCTCGGTATGGTGGGATTCTTCAAGGGCGTCCCCATTATTCTTTGTTCGCTGATGGGTGGCGTGGTCGCCGATGCTATGGACCGGCGGCGGCTGATGATCGCGACGCAGACAGTAATGCTCGTTAGCGCTGCTGCACTCGCGTTCGTGACACTGGCAGGATTGCAAAGCGTCTGGCCCATCTATCTATTGACCGCAGCGGCGTCAGGCGCGACGGCTTTCGACATTCCCGCGCGACAGGCGCTGATGCCCACGCTGGTGCCGGCAAAAGACTTTCCCAATGCGGTCAGCCTCGGTTTGATGGTTTTCAACGTAGCCCTGATCGCCGGACCGGCAATTGGCGGGTTTCTACTCGCCAGTCATGGACCAGCCGCCGTCTATGGGATCAACGCCATCTCTTTTGTCGCCGTCATCGCTGCTCTCGCAGCAATGCACACCAGCGGGCGGATAACCGAAGCGAATGAACAAGCGAACCGCGTTAGCTATGCGGCTTTGAAAGAAGGTTTGGCTTTTGTCTGGCGCACACCCGTCATTGTGCAAACCATGACGCTTGATTTTGCGGCGACGTTTTTTGCATCTGCGACCGCATTGCTGCCGATCTTTGCCGCTGAGATTCTGCACGTTGGCGCGCGCGGTGTTGGTCTATTGGCTGCGGCGCCGGCCGTTGGCTCAGTTGTAGCAGCGTTGCTGATCGCGCGCGCCGGTGGGTTTCGCCGCCAGGGAAGCATTGTCATTTGGGCGGTTGCGATCTTTGGACTGGCGACCGTTGCGTTTGGGATTTCGCGCGCCTTTTGGTTCTCACTTCTGATGCTGGCTATTACCGGCGCTGCGGATACGGTCAGCACTGTGCTGCGACAAACCATTCGTCAACTGGCGACGCCGAATCATTTGCGCGGACGCATGACTTCCATCAACATGGTCTTCTTCATGGGCGGCCCACAACTCGGCGAGGTTGAAGCCGGCGTGGTCGCATCTATCATTGGCGCGCCGCTGTCGGTGGTCATTGGCGGCGTCGGATCGTTGCTTTCGGCAGGCATTGCCGCTGTGAAAGCGAAAGCGTTGCTCAACTATGAAAGTTCAGAGCGAGCATGAGCGAAGACTGGGTAGCAAAAGAAACGAATACGCACCAGGACCACGTGATTGCGCACGTCAAGGGCTCGACTGTGCTCGGTTACTTTTCATTTGACGAGACGCTTTACCTGTTGCTTGACATTGGATTTGTCTGGAGCATGTTCGTTGACGGCGAAATGGGATTACTGCCGCATCCAGTCGCGACTGCTGAGCTCGAGGTGAACGACGAAACGCGCAGCGAGATTCGGGCCGACATCGACGCGTTGCTAACGCACAAGTTGCATGCTGAAGGTCTGCGATATTTGGTACAGCCCCGGATCGAATGTGTAATAACGGCAGTGAACTTTTTTGCCAGCGGCGCTCAGCGGCGCCTGGTGGTGACAGGCGAGGAAGCGAACCTTACAATCGAAACTTCAGTCGAAACAGCGGAGATTCGAGTTTATGAGTTCTGAAAACGACAAGGCCACCGACAAAGAGTCGACCGGATTAAATGATACTGCCCGTGCTGAGCATGAATTTTTGCATCAGCGACTGCGTCAGGACCTCGGTCGCGACCCTACGGAAGAAGAGCTTGACGATTGGTTGCGACAGCATACCGAAGGGTACTAAAGAAAGTGCTGAGTACGGAGTACTGAGTGCTGAGTACGGAGTACTGAGTGCTGAGTTATGAGTACCAAGTTCTGAGTTCTGAATGCCAGTGCCGAGTTCTGGTCCCCTAGAATGCAAGAAGAGCGCCGCAGTCCCTGGAAGGAGCGCGACGCTCTTTTTCTTTCTTGCTCAGTACTCAGCACTCAGTACTCAGCACTCTTCCCTTAGCTCATCACCACAATCTGATTATCAACCTGCTTAACGCCCTTGATTGTTCGCAGCATTCTGTCAATCTGAGACTTTAGCGCTTCGCTCTTTACAGTCCCGGTTACCGTTACCTTGCCGTCCAGCACAGTAGCCGTAATCCCCAGGCTCGAGAGATTAGGATCATCGCTAATCTTCTTGTCGATGGCCGTCTGCACCGCGCCGTCGTTTGAATTGTTAACCGGGGCTGAACCGCCGGCCGGCGCCGGTTGGTTAATAACCACTGGGGGCTGCGCGGCCGGCGCCGGCTGTTGAATGATAACTGGCGGTTGTTGCTGTTGCGCGGGCTGCTGAACGATCACCGGTTGTTGTGCCGCCGGCTGTTGCTCTGCCAGGTTCGTATTAGTGGTGTCAGTCGATTGTCCGTTCATGAGAAACAGAACGACGATCGTTATCAGCGCGATTGCTACCACCACGATTATTCCTACGGTTGCACCGGAAATGCCGCCGCGATCATTGCGAACAGATTCCGTTTGCGTAACTTCGCGCCTGGAATTGGGTGTTTCAACCACGACCCTGCTTCTTCGCGCTTGTTCATCGTCGTATGCCATTTGAATTTCTCCTGTTTCGTATTTACTCGTCAGTGATTTTGAAAACCGGGTAAACAAATGTCAGTTTACCCGGGTACTTCCTGATTCCGTTTAGATCTCATTGTTAGTAACGGCGCCGTGCTCGCCGGCTGCGTGAATATAGATACGAGCTGCCTGCACCAACTGCCGCGCCGATGGCTGCGCCTTTGCCATGCCCAGCGGCGGCGCCTACGCCGGCACCGAGGGCGGTGCCACTCGCAACTGTGCCGGCAGTGCGCGTGCTATGTTTGAAGTGTCTGCGCGCCGCGCCACGATTAAAGGCGTAGAGGCCGGCGCCGCCAGCGCCGATAGCCGCGCCTTTCTTGCCACCGATAAGTGCGCCCGCACCGGCGCCGCCTGCGACGATTGCCGCCGTTCTCGCCTTACGTCCAAAGTGTGAACGACGTCGTGTCTGTCCGTATGACGGAACGATGGTCGCGACCAGAATTAGTAAACTTAGAAGAATGACCGTAAATTTTTTCATTGATTCCATCTCCTCGTGTTTGCTCATCAAAAATGTTTGGGAGAGTACGTCGAGAACTCGAAAGGATAGGAGCAATCTGTATTCCTGACCTTGAGCGAGGTTCGGTCATAATGAATGCGCAAGAAAATCAAAGAAATACGCACATTTTCGGCGGAATTTTGAATGGCGCATAACTGTGAAGAAATGACGCGTACGCTTTTAAGTCTTAAGGCGCGGCCCGTTGCTGAGATTCAAGACACATCGGGGGCGGTAAATCGTGAATCGTAAATCGTAAATAGAAGTGTGCAATGGTAAATCGGCTTGATTAAGGGCCGTCGGGTTTTACTATTCACGATTTACGATTTACGATTCACGGTCTTTCTACGATTTACGCTTTACGATTCACCAAGTGTGACCACCGCAATCGTCCATCATTCTTCATTCCACGAGCACGATACTGGACCAGGACATCCGGAGTCGCCTTCGCGTTACAGCGTAGTGATGAAAGCGCTCCGTAACGATGCACAGCTCTGGGCGACGCTGCTCGAAGTGGACGCACGCAAGGCGCCCAAGGGAGACGTTCAGGCGTGTCATACACCACAGCTTTATAAGCAGATCGAACGGGTGGTCAGCGATGGCACAGGCTATCTCGATGCGGACACCGTCGTTTCAATGTGTTCTCTTGAGGCTGCTTTGCGTGGTACGGGTGCGGCCTGTGAAGCGATCGATCTCATCATGCAGGGAAAGGCCGCGAATGCATTTGTGCCGGTACGGCCGCCGGGCCATCACGCGACCTCCGAGCGAGCGATGGGTTTTTGTCTCTTCAACAACGTTGCGGTTGCCGCTCGCTATGCGCAAAACCATTATCCGGAAATTGAGCGCGTGGCTGTCATCGATTGGGACGTGCATCATGGAAACGGCACGCAGGGCATTTTCTACGACGATCCGAGTGTCTTCTTTTTTTCAACACATCAGTATCCCTGGTATCCCGGCACCGGCTCGCGCGGTGAAACCGGCATTGCGCGCGGCGCCGGCTACACTTTGAACGTACCTTTGCGCGCGCACACGCCAGCCATGGAGCAGAAGCGTATGTTTGAAGCGGCGCTGGAAGACATCAGCACTAAATTCAAACCGGATCTACTAATGATTTCCGCCGGCTTTGATTCGCACAAAGGAGATCCGCTGGGGCAACTGCTGCTGGAGGATGAAGATTTTGTTTCGTTCACCAAAGCAGTGAAGCAATGGGCCGCAACCGCCTGTCAGGGCCGCGTTGTGTCCTGCCTCGAAGGTGGCTACAACCTACAAACGCTGGGCGAAACTGTGCGCCGCCATGTAGCTGAACTTCAATCATCCTGATGCCACGTGGTAACGCACGCATTCTAGCGTTAGAAAATATCGCGGTGTGACCACACGCCTCCTCCGATTTTATTGAACCATTCGGCTCACTGGAGTAAACTCAACCCCACTTGACCGTTTCGGAATTCTGGCGACCGCAAGCGAAGATCTGACCCATTCGCTGGCAACTTCATCCTGAACGCAGGCCAAGGGAAAACAAAACAGGATAGTTCGCCGCGAATTTCGAAGTGAAGAGTGTGGAACGTTCGAGGTCCCGCACTCGTGGGAGAATCAGCCATATGCCAGACATCGAGATCACTTGCGCTGAATGTGGAAACACTTTTCCTTTTACGGAACGTGAGCAGGAATACTATCAGGAACGAAACCTGACTCATCCAAAACGCTGCAAGCCCTGCCGGGACGCGCGCCGTTCAAACTTTGGCGCTTCAAGAGGAGGTGGCGGGGAACGTGAAAGGTTTGAAATCACTTGCGATCAATGTGGTAAGCAGGACACCGTTCCTTTCAAGCCTTCGAGTGGACGTCCCGTTCTCTGCGGCGAGTGCTTTAGCGCGAACCGCGCTGCGCAAAGAACCTAGCGTCAAACTTCAACTGACTTAAGCCGGATCGCTGCCTTGCGGAAGACAGGAATAAGAGAAAGCGTTGACCCTTAACGCTCGCCAGCAAAGAACTGCGCTTGGCCCTACAATTATGAGTTTTGAAACCATTCAATTAGAAGCGCGTGGCGCGGTTTCGCTGATCACATTGAACCGGCCCGAGTCGTTGAATGCGTTGACAACGAAGGTTGGCGAAGAGTTTTTGGCAGCAGTTACCCAAGCGCAGGCAGATGGCGCACGCGCAATTGTCCTGACCGGCGCTGGGCGCG
>DASQPM010000304.1:0-2099 GCA_035643935.1 Pyrinomonadaceae bacterium
ACGATTATTACGGCAGCTCGCACCGTAGTCTCTGATCCGCTGATGCTCGCCGCGCAGCCGAGGATGGCGAGCCATGGATGGTGTTCGCGCGCATCGGAAGCGAGCATGAAGAATCCGCGTGGTCCTATCAAAGGGGAGTTGAAGGGCCGGAGAAAGAACCTATCCAAGAATCGCTCCGGCAGTTTCAATGCTGACCAAACACCAGCCCAGCTTCGGAAACGCATCGCTGAGCTTGATCTCTGGTTACGCGAACTAGAAAGAAATCGCTTGATTACAACCAAAAGATCGATGGTGCCAAAAAGCCATCGAAGGCGTGGAACAGGAGGCATGCGATGCCGGACAATCTCTCAAAGAGGGGCCAGCCGGACCGATCGAAGATTGCGATGAATGAGGCTTTTGAGGTCCGTTACTGGACCAAACATCTTGGAGTTTCAAAGGAGGAGCTGCAGCGCGTCGTCGACAAGGTCGGTAATGCGGCTGCGGCCGTGAGGAAAGAGCTCGAGAAATAGTGGCGTCGCCATGGGCAGAAATACCGTCATGATAGTAAAATCTTGCATATTAAAAGAGCAGCGCGTTTTTGCTTTCATCAAGGACATATGATGCGCAACAGTCGCCTTTGGATGCTGGATTACGAAGATGAGCTGAGGAAATCGATCGTGGATGGAGAAGGCGTGCTGAACGCTGCCGACAAGCGTTGGTAATCATCGAAAAATGACCCGGCGGGTATAACTCGTGCAAAAAGCCTGGCGTCTGTTGAAGACCACGGTTACTGCATTCATCAATGACGAGGCGCTTGGAAGGGGCGCGGCAATAGCCTTTTACACGGTGACGTCTATTGCTCCGGTTCTGCTAATCGTCGTCGCGATCGCAGGCATGGTTTTCGGGCGGGAGGCTGCGCAAAATGAAATTATTGCTCAGCTAAGTGGCCTGATCGGCCAACAAAGCGCCGAACTTCTGCAGACCGCTGTCGCGAGCGCGCAGGATAAGACCTCCGGCAAGATCGCCACTGTTATTGGCGTGGTCATGGTTATCGTTACCGCTTCAGGCGTATTCGGTGAAATGCAAACGGCGCTTAACGTCATCTGGAAAGCAGGCCCGACGGGCACACCGATATCCCGTTTGATTAGAGCACGCGCGGCCGGCTTAGGGCTCGTGGTCTCGTTGGGATTTCTCTTGATGGTATCGTTGGCGATAAGCGCGGGCCTGTCCGCATTTGGCGATTACCTGAACTCTGTTTTTGCGTTTGGTCAGGTCATCCTCACGATTGTGACCGGGGCAGTATCTCTTTTGCTGATTTCGATCTTGTTCGCAGCAATTTACAAAGTTCTGCCGGACAAACATATCGAATGGCGTGACGTGATCGTTGGAGCCATCGTGACGTCGTTCTTGTTCACCGCTGGAAAGTCGCTAATTGGCTGGTACATCGGCAGCAGCGCGGTGGCTTCTGCTTATGGTGCCGCAGGGGCACTGATCGCCATGTTGCTCTGGGTGTATTACTCAGCTCAGATTTTTTTGCTCGGCGCTGAATTCACTAAGGCGTATTCCGACCGCGCTGAGTCTGACGATGTTTCCAGGGCTTAGCTGTTTCACTTCGCGTTCTCCTCGCCCGAATTCTTTTTTCGCGCCGCCATTGGATCAACTGTGCACATCAACGGATAACGATTTCTAAGACGCGACCGCAGGTCGCGAGGAGCGCGCGCCTCGCTTGCATCTCAACACCGCCTGCAGTGGCGCCGAAACTATGACTTGTCAGATTTAGTTGGTACACGCGACGATGGCCGATCGATACACCATATGTTTCGGCCGGCGTCCGCAAACCCGCAGCGTGTCTCGCACCCAATACCTTCCGCAAATCCTGGATAGTTTTGGCGTTCGGGAATGAGGGAAGCGGCGACTACCGCCATTTTTCGTCACGCTAATGTTTCGACAGTAGCGAACCAAATAGATCGCCGCCGTTAAGCCGGCCGGGCCCATCAGATGACTAGGCACTCAACGTCTTGGACGATCGGCGTAGATACTCGTTTGCCTTCAGCAAAGCGAGTCAATCTTAGGCCATGCCGGCCACCTCAACGGTACGTCGCGGTGTTTGGCAAAGACCG
>DASQPM010000305.1:0-6810 GCA_035643935.1 Pyrinomonadaceae bacterium
AGAAGGAACTCACCGGCCAAATCATTGAAGCGAGAAAAAATGGTCGCGGTTTTCTTTGGATCGCTCGTCGCATCGATCCTGACCAGGCGCAGGCCTTGGAAGCAATGGAATTGCCTGGCGTGCACACGCGCAAAGAGCCGAAGCGTTTTTACCCCAACGGACCACTGGCCGCGAATGTACTCGGCTTCGTCGGCCTCGATGGCAAAGGACTGGCAGGCGTTGAGCAGGTTTTCAACGAAAAGATTGTTGGCGAACCGGGCAAACTGTTTATCGAAAAAGACTCACGTGGTTTCGCTTACGAGAGCACGGAAATTCCCGGCCGCCCTGGCCAGACGATTGTGCTGACGATCGACCAGTCGATTCAGTACCAGGCAGAAGCAGCGCTGACGTCAGCAATTGCTGAGTCGCATGCCAAGTCGGGAACCGCAATCGTTATGGATCCGCATACGGGAGAGGTTTTGGCACTGGCAAACGTTCCTACTTTTGATCCCAACAACGTGGGGGTCGCGCCGCCTGCTGCTCGTGCTAATTGGGCGTTGCAAAATATTTACGAACCCGGCTCGACCTTCAAAGTTGTCGCTTACTCTGCCGCTATCGAGAAGGGACTGGCCAAACCTGACGATCACATCGATTGCCAAATGGGCTCGATCACCGTCGCCAAGCGCGTGATTCACGATCACCATCCCTTCGGAAATCTGACGCTGACCGAAGCGCTCGCGAAATCAAGCAATGTTGCCGCGATCAAACTTGGACTCCGCGTGGGTGATCCGACGATGTACGACTACATCACGCGCTTTGGTTTTGGTTCGCGCACTGGAATTGAATTGCCGGGCGAAACTGCCGGCATGATTCATCCGGTTAGTCGCTGGCTGCCTTCATCCATCGGCTCGATTGCCATCGGCCAGGAAGTTGGCGTGACACCTTTGCAGATGGCAGCTGCGTATTCCGCGTTGGCAAATGATGGCGTACGTGTTGCGCCGCATGTCATTCGAGAGATTCGCTCGGCAACAGGCACCAGCATCTATCGGCCCAACCCGGAACAGCATCGAGTGATCAGCAAAGACACAGCCCGCGCCCTACGAGGAATGTTGGAAGGCGTGACCTTGAACGGCACCGCAAAGAAGGCGCAACTGGATGGCTACACAGCTGCGGGCAAAACAGGAACGGCCCAAAAGATCGATCCAAAAACAAAGCGGTATTCGAACACCAAATACATCGCATCGTTTATCGGCTTCGCGCCCGTCAACAATCCAGCGGTAGTCATCATCGTGGTGATTGACGAGCCGGCCGGGTCTTATCACGGCGGTGATGTTGCAGCGCCTGTGTTTCGACAAATTGCCGAACAGATCCTGCCCGAGATGGGCGTTATGCCGGACACCGAGTTCAAAAACGCGAACGAGCTAGTGGCGAGTGTGCGCGAGGCGCCAACTGCGGACGATCGCGTATCGACCAAAACTGCCGAGCAGAACCAGGCCGCCGCGGCAACCTTGCCAAAAGTTGTCAATCGAGCCAACAGCGGTGAAGTCGTTTATGCAGTCTCGAGCAGTAAAGCGATGTTGATGCCTGACCTGCGTCGTCGCAGTGTGCGCGATGTCGCCCGCGCGTGCTCGCAACTTGGTCTGCAACTCGAAGCGCATGGCGACGGACGCGCAATAAAGCAAACGCCCGGGCCGGGAATTGAGCTGCAGTCGGGCCAAACGATCTATGTCGATTTCGGTCGACCTAATTGAAGTACTTATGAATCCGGGAAGTTAATTTCTAAACCTTCACGGGAGCCGACGAGAATGATCCCCCAACGAACGCTGAGGAACGATTGTGCCGGAAGTGAACTTAGGGAACGAATAACAGCCTGCCGCAAACGATTGCGCGTCAACCGTTTCCAGAAGACGTCGGTTGGCCGCGAATTCGACGAAGATTCTTGCGCTCCGAAAGCGACATTTCTCGATGATGAGTCGCCAATGAGAGAATCGTTCTCGAGCACTGATTTGAGTTCGGCAGCGCTGGATAGAGGCAACGAGGCGCGCGAAATGTTGCTGACCATACGCACGCAAGAGGCAGGCATAACGTGAAGGTTGGGGAAGCATCGCTTTTTATGGGCGCAAACGCCGCTGGCGCAGGCGCCGAGTTATTTGACAAAGAAATCAAAGACTTTTCGATTGACTCGCGATCAGCTAGCGCGGGCGAGCTCTTCTTTGCGCTGTCGCAGGAAGACTACGCCCGCGCCGGCTTTAACGGCACCTTTGCCGATGCGCATCAATACATAGAAGACGCGCTCCGGAAAGGAGCGGTTGCCGCCGTCGCCCGCGCTCACCGGGTGCACGCTGACGAAAACCTGCAACGATTGAAGGATCGCCTGCTATTGGTTGACGACGCAATCGCGGCGTTGCAAACGCTGGCCCATCGCGTTTACGAACACTGGGGAAAACCGGTTGTTGCCATTACCGGAAGCGCTGGGAAAACAACCGCCAAGGAATTGACGGCTCATCTTTTGAGCAGCAGCGGGCGGCGCGTTTTGAAAAGCGAGAAGAATTACAACAACGGTCTTGGCTTGCCGCTCTCAGTTTTGCAAATGGTGAGCAAAGGCCGCGCGCCGGAACAGTTTGATGTCGCAGTACTCGAAATGGGAATGTCGTCACCGACGCATGAAATTCGAAGGTTGTGCGAGATTACGCCACCGGACGTAGCAGTGGAGTTGATGGTCGCACCGGTCCATCTTGAATTCCTCGGGACCATCGAAAATATTGCTGCGGCAAAGGCTGAACTGATTGAAGGACTAAAGCCTGAAGGAATCGCGGTCTTAAATGCGGATGACTTACTCGTCATGCGCATGCGCGAAAAACATCCGGGCCGCGCGATAACGTTTGGTATCGAAAATAACGCGGACGTTACTGCGAAAGAAATCGACACTAATCATCTGGGAAGGATTAGCTTTCGTTTGCAAACCCCTCTGGGCGAGGCGCCGGCCATGCTGCGAATGAGTGGCAGGCATAATCTGATGAACGCGCTGGCGGCGGCGGCAGTCGCAACCTCTTTTGAGATTACGCCTGCGCAAATCGCCGGGGCATTGAGCAGCGCGAAGCCGCCACGCATGCGCGGAGAAGTGCTCGATTTTGCGGCGGGTTTCCGGGTTGTTGACGACTCGTATAATTCGAACCCGCGCTCGCTGGTTAACATGGTGCGCACGATCACCGAGGGCGGAAGTCGATCATTGCGACGCATAGTTATTGCCGGTGAAATGCTGGAACTCGGCCGCGAGGCGGCGGCGCTCCATCGAGAAGCAGGAGCCGAAATTGCACGAGCTGGCATCAACGTTCTCTGGGGAGTTCGCGGACTGGCCGCCGACATTATCGCCGGCGCAAACGAAGCCGGACTCAACGAGACGCGCTTCTTTTCAGATTCAAATGAAGCGGCGCGTGCCATCGTTACCGAGATCAGGGAAGGTGACCTGGTTTTGATCAAAGGCTCTCGCGGAGTTGCAACCGAGAAAATAGTTAGCGCTATTCGAGATCGATTTCCGCTTGCAGGGGCGGAAAAGGAAAGTGGGCAGTAGCCTTTAGTGCTAAACGAATGACTCGGTGGTCCGAGACGAAAACAGATGATCTATTACGTTCTATACGAACTCTTTTATAACCACTTCAAGGACAAGGACTGGTATCTCGTCAAGGCGCTCAATGTTTTTCAGTACGTTACTTTTCGCACAGCTTACGCCTCGATCACCGCACTGCTGCTGTCGTTGTTGTTCGGGGGCAAGCTGATCGAAGGTTTACGAAAATGGAATATCGGACAACAGATTCGCGAAGAAGGGCCGCAGGGTCATATGGCCAAGCGCGGCACCCCCACGATGGGAGGCGTGCTGATTGTCGGATCGGTAATTGTTTCGACCTTGCTGTGGGCGCGGCTCTCGAGTGTTTATGTATGGACGGTAGTGATCGCGATGTTGTTGTTTGGCGCCATCGGTTTTGCCGACGATTACTACAAGATGGCGAAGCAGCGCAGTCTCGGTTTGACCGGCCGGCAAAAACTGCTCGGCCAATTGCTGGTGGCGGTCGGCGTTTGGATCGTTCTTTTTATTCTGACGAAATATTTTGCGAGCGATTATTCCTGGAACGTCAGCATACCGTTTCTGAAAGCGACGGCCGATCCAAACGGCAAGAGTTTTATCGGTCCTTATGTTTACCTGGTGCTGATCATTATTGTGTTGCTCGGCTCATCAAACGCAGTGAATTTGACCGACGGCCTGGATGGCTTGGCCATCAGCGTAACCTTCATCGCGATGACCGCTTTGACGGGCTTTACTTATCTCGCCAGCGACGCTCGCTGGGCCCGTTATCTGGAATTGACGCACCGGCCTGAGGCAGCCGAGTTGACAGTATTTTGCGGCGCAATGGCGGGCGCGAGTTTGGGCTTTCTTTGGTACAACGCGCCACCGGCCGAAGTGTTCATGGGTGACGTCGGCAGCCTTGCTATTGGCGGGGCAATTGGCACTGTGGCCGTGCTGACCAAGCAGGAGTTCATGCTGTTGATGGTGGGCGGTGTGTTTGTGATTGAGGCGCTTTCAGTCGTGTTGCAAGTCAGCGTTTTCAAGATGACTAAACGCACGACGGGTACTGGGCGGCGCATGTTTAAGATGACTCCGCTTCATCACCACTTTGAAATGCAGGATTGGAAGGAGTCGAAGATCGTCTTTCGCTTCTTGATTTTGGCGATCCTGTTTGCACTATTGAGTCTGTCGACGCTTAAGCTGCGGTGAGCAGTGAGCAGTGAGCAGTAAGCGGTGAGCGGTGAGCAGGGTGGTCAGAGGAATTTTTAGGCAGGGATGAGTGGGGCGCAGAGCGAATGAGTTTGGTAACAAGAGACTTTGGGAATAGAGCAGACCTTTCGCCGATCTTACTGCTCACTGCTCACTGCTCACTGCTCACTGTATGAACGTCGCGGGCAAGAAAGTTTTGGTGATGGGAGCAGCGCGCAGCGGAATTGCTTGCGCAAAGTTTTTGGCAAAGCGCGGAGCAACGGTCGCGCTCAATGACGCCAAACCGCTTGAAAAGTGGAACGCGGAAGCGTTCGCGCTAAAGGACAATGGGGTGGGCTTGTTGCCTGGCGAGGCGCCGAGTTGGTTGTTGGATCAGATCGAATTGGCGGTGGTCAGTCCGGGAGTGCCGACGAAATCCATTCCTATTCGCTATGCGGAACGGGCCGGCGCGGAAGTGGTTGGAGAAGTTGAGCTGGCGTCGCGATTTTTGCGCGGGCGCATCGTGGCGATAACGGGCTCGAATGGCAAGACAACGACAACGACGCTCGTTGGAGAATTTTTGAAAAACGCAGGTGTGCCCACGCAGGTAGGTGGCAACATCGGCACGCCACTGATTTCGCTGGTTGAGAGTTCGCGCGACGATGGCTGGACAGTTGCCGAGCTATCAAGTTTTCAGTTGGAGACGATTAAGGATTTTCATCCGGCCGTTGCCGCTGTCTTAAACGTTACGCCGAATCACATGGATCGTTACGAATCAATAACTGACTACGCCGGCGCCAAGCACCGGATTTTTATGAACCAGGTTGCGGACGACCTGGCGATTCTGAATGCAGACGACGAGATCGTTTCGAGTTGGGCAAACGGTCTGCGAGCACATGTGGCCAGGTTCAGCGTCAAACAGGAACTTGATGAAGGACTGTTCCTGCGAGGCCGCGAGATCGTTTCGCGCACTAAAGATGGCGAAAAGGTTTTACTGCAGCGCGATGAAATGAAACTGCGTGGCTTGCACAATGTTGAGAATGTGCTGGCTGCGTTGGCAGCGGGCCAGGCCTGCGGCGCTCCGCCGGATTCGATGCGCGAAACGCTCAAGAATTTTGAGCCGGTCGAACATCGCCTTGAGTTTGTTACTGAATTGAATTCGGTCCACTTTTATAACGACTCAAAAGCGACGAGCGTCGATGCCACGCTTAAGGCGCTGGAAGCTTTCGCCGACCAGCCGGGGAAGATAATTTTAATCCTGGGCGGACGTGGAAAGAAGGCGCCCTATCTGCCGCTAGCGCCGCTGATCCAGGACAAGGTGCGCAAGCTGGTTCTGATTGGCGAGGATGCGCAAACAATCGCCGGCGAGTTGGCAGAAGTTGCAACGACAGTGTTTGCCGGCAACATGAAAGACGCAGTGACACTTTCGTTCGAGGCTGCGCAACTAGGCGACATCGTCTTGTTGGCGCCGGCGTGCGCGAGCTTCGATATGTTCGACAGTTTCGAACATCGCGGCCGCGTCTTTAAAGAAGAGGTCCAAAGTCTAAGGTCCAAAGTCCAAAGTCGTTCCTCTTGACGTTGGACATGGACTTTGGACGTTGGACCAGGCTTAACCGATGGCTAAGAAGCTTTATCCGGACAAATGGCTGTTCGCGGCGACCATAGGATTGGCGCTGTTTGGCGTAGTCATGGTTTACAGCGCCTCGGCGGTGATTGCCCAACGCGAAAATGGCAATCAGTATTATTACGTGATCAAGCAGGGCATCTGGACGTCCATTGGGTTCGTGGTGATGCTCGCCACCATGCAGTTTGATTACAACCGGCTGCGCGATCGCCGCATTGTTTATGGCCTGCTTTTATTAACGGTACTGATGCTGCTGGCTGTCTTTGCGTTTGGAAGAGTTAACGGCGCCCATCGCTGGATCAAGTTCAAAGGGTTTTCAATTCAGCCGTCGGAATTATCAAAACTCGTTCTGGCACTCTTCCTGGCGTACTTCCTCGAGAGGCACGCCGGCGATGAGCAATCGTTCGGGCGCACTTTTGTCCCATGCGCTTTCATTACTGGCTTGCTGGCCGTGCTT
>DASQPM010000306.1:0-4115 GCA_035643935.1 Pyrinomonadaceae bacterium
CGAGCAAGCAATGCGCCTGGGTGAACGATCACCGTTTACAGAGGTGAATGAGGCACGCAGTGCTTTAGCCACGCTCTAAACGCGAAAACTTGCGCGTGACAGTCATGAGTTCGACCGAATAAGTTTAGCCATAATCCAATAACAATCCGGCCAGCGGCCGGTCTGGAGGTTCCTCGTGTACGCAGAATTTTACGGACTAAAAGAAGTGCCATTCGCGCTAACTCCCGACCCGCATTTCATTTATTTCACGCCATCGCACACAGAAGTAATGGCGAACTTGCATTACGGCATCGAGAGCGGGAAGGGTTTGATCGTGGTAACCGGCGAAGTGGGCACGGGCAAAACGACGATCCTGCGCTGGATGATGCAGCGACTCGACCGTACGGTACTGGTGGCTTACGTCTTCAATCCGCGGCTGTCGGTAACGGAGTTCTACCAGCACTTGGCTAGTCTCTTCGACGTGCAGAAATGGGAAACGAAGCCGGAGCTATTGGTCTCGTTGGGTCTGGTGCTCGACTCGCGTCATTCACGCGGACTGCGTACGGTTTTGATCATCGACGAAGCTCAAGGTTTGTCACCCGCGGTACTCGAAGAGATTCGCCTCCTTTCAAACTTTGAATCCGACACTGCCAAGCAGCTGCAAATTGTGTTGACGGGCCAGCCTGAGCTCCGCGATGTCTTGAACTATCCAGAGCTTCGTCAACTAAAACAGCGCGTGGCTTTGCGTTGTAAGATAAAACCCCTGTCTAGTATTGACGAGACTGATCGCTACATTACGTCGCGACTGCTTGCCAGTGGCGCGGAACGTACTGACATTTTTTCGCGTGACGCGGTTGAGTATATTTACCGCTGCGCGGAAGGAATCCCCCGCAATATAAATAACCTGTGCGACAATGCGTTGCTTGCAGGCTATGCAGCTGGAGAGTTGACTATTGGTCGATCAATTGTCGAAGAAGTAGCGGAAAGTCTCGATATGCTGCCACGTTTGGACCGCGGACTGCAAACCGGCGAAGAAAGTGAATTGCCGATGCGAATTTTTCCTGCTGGTCGAGCAGAACTCTGGGCCGCGGGTCAAGGATCTGATCTAACATTTTGAGAGATATTCCTGTTCGTCGTGTCAGTCAGCAATCAGCGGTTGCGACATTGACCTTTTGAATGCTGCGGCTTGACGCCGCTTCTCACACCTCGTTCACTTCTTTGCTGGATTGATCGCCCTCACTCGCCTTCCGTTCCGGCCTCAAATGCGGAAACAGAATTACGTCGCGAATTGATTGCCGGTTGGTGACGAGCATTACGAAGCGGTCGATGCCGATGCCAATGCCGGCGGCGGGCGGCATGCCATACGACAAGGCACGGATGTAGTCTTCATCCATCAACATCGCTTCTTCATCGCCGCGCTCGCGTTGCTGCATCTGGTCCTTGAACCGTTCATACTGCTCGACCGGATCATTCAGTTCCGAAAAACCATTCGCGCATTCCATGCCGGCGATGTATAGCTCGAAGCGCTCGGCCACCATCGGATCGGTGGGCGAAGCTTTCGACAAGGGCGAGATTGGTTTGGGAAAGTCGGAAATTAACGTTGGCTGAATGAGCTTTGGTTCGACGTGTTGCTCAAACAAGTGCAAAAGATTCTCGTCGGTTACATTCCCTTCGCCAACAACTTTGGCAACGCTGTTCCTCATTGAGATGCGTTCGAACGGTTGCGAAAAGTCGAGGTCGTATCCGCCAAACTTCACATGCGTATGGCCCAGCGCCTTGAACACGACAGCGCGCAGCATGCTTTCGCAGAAATCCATCATCCGGTTCACGTCCGCGTACGCCCAGTAAAACTCGAGCATCGTGAATTCCGGATTGTGACGCGTGGAGACACCTTCATTGCGGAAGTTGCGGTTGAGTTCGTAAACCCTCTCGAAACCACCCACCAGCAATCGCTTCAGATAAAGCTCCGGGGCGATGCGCGCGTAGAGATCGATGTCGAGCGCGTTGTGATGTGTCTTGAAGGGGCGGGCAGCCGCGCCGGTCGCCAACGGCGTTAGCATCGGCGTCTCTACTTCAATGTAGCCGTGGTCTTCAAGAATGCGGCGCATCTCCGCCACAATTTTTGAACGAAGCTCGAAGACTTCACGTGGCGTTAGTTCATCTTGCTCGCGTTCCAGTTTCAAACTGCCGGCAATCAAATCCGCATAGCGCTGCCGCTGACGAATTTCGGGATCGTGAATGCCGTGCATCTTGTCAGGCAGCGGCAACAATGCCTTGGCCAGAAACTGCAATTTCTGGACGTGCACGGAAAGCTCACCGGTTTTAGTGATGAACAAATAACCTTCAACTCCGATGAAATCGCCGTGATCGAGCAGAGCGAATAGTTCCCAGCCGTCGACTTCGCCGCCCATTGCATCGTTGCGCACGCGGCAACGTCCGCGCGCTTCACATAAATCTGTAAGCGGCTGGAACCATCAGACAGATGTACAAACGCGGCTTTGCCCATTACGCGGGGCGGCGACGCGATGCGACCAGCTAAGCGAACCGTTATGGTATTCAGTTGCTGGTTGGCAAGCTCGATTGCTTCGGCGGCCGGGTTGCCGCCTTCGGGAGAATCCGGTTGAAAGCCACGATACTTTTCGAGGACCGCAGTGATCGTGTCTTCTTTGCCGGGCTCAACCACTTCACTGCGTTCGAACTTATTTGGATAGACGTTGCCAACCAGCGCTCGCAAAGCTTCGAGGTGCTCTTCGCGCGCGCGCGTTTGATCGTTCTCTTCGATGAAAGGAACAGGCATGGGATGCATCGTAAATGGTAAAGCGTAAATCGTAAATAGAACAGCGGGTTAATTAACAACAGATGAATACCAAGATAAAGAGCGGGGGCAAGCCCGCCTTCCTGACCTGAGAGATTTTCCATGTTTGACAGGATTCCAAGTTGAGGGGCTCTCAGGGCATGTGATATCGCTCAAGTTCAAGCAGCTCAAGGTTGGGAAGGTGGGCTTGCCCCCGCTCTTTGGTTTCGGACGCGTCGTGCTAAATTGTTATTAATAGGATGAAGCAAAAGATTCTGAGCCCGGATGAATTGCTCGGAGTGCGCCAAGGTCTGCGCGCTACCGGCAAAACCCTCGTTTTTACTAATGGCGTGTTTGACCTGTTGCACGTGGGTCACGTGCGATACCTGGCGGAAGCGCGCGCGTTGGGCGATGTGCTGCTGGTGGCAATCAACAGCGACTGCACGGTGCGCGAGTTGAAAGGCGACGGGCGTCCGATTACAAACGAGAGTGAGCGGGCCGAAATTCTGGCTGCACTGCGACAGGTAGATTACGTCACTGTTTTCGATGATATCTCGCCACGCGCATTGATCACGCAATTGCTGCCTGACATTCTCGTCAAAGGTGGCGACTATGATCTGGATGAAATTCATGGACGCGAGGAGGTGGAAGCGTCGGGTGGGCGTGTGGTTAGTTTGCCTTTTATTGAAGGCGCATCGACCAGCGCGATTATTGAAAGAATGAAGAAGCAATGATGAGTAATGAGTGATGAGTAGTCATGAGCGTCTAGAGGTTCAGAGTACAACCTTCAGGTTGCTTCTTGCGTGAACAGCAAGCTAAAGCTTGGACTCTGAACTACTTGTTCGCTCGCTCAGTACTCATCACTCATGACCAAGATATGAGCAGTACGATTCAAACAACTAACGTTTTACAAAACAAGCTGCACGCGATTCGCCACACGCTGGAGTTCAAGCGCGTCGTCGACGAAATCAATCACGGCGGGCGCGTGATTTCGATCAGTGGTCTTGTCGCCGGGTCCGCTCGCTCGCTGGCACTGGCGATGCTCCAGCGCGAAACGGGAAGACTTTTTGCGATTGTCACGCAGGCTAACCGCGACTTGGAGTCTTGGGAAGAGGATCTGCGCTTCTGGTATTGCGCGTTGGCAGGCAAACAAAGCTGCGATCAGGAAGTGCTGCTCTTGCCGGCTTCCGAAAGTGATCCTTACGCAGGTTCTTCACCGCATCCCGACACTCTCGAGCGACGCGCGCTGACGTTGTGGCGACTGGCACACGGAAGCCGGGATTTTGTGTTGCTCACGGCGCGTGCGTTGTCGCGATTCACGGTAACAACTGAAGAAATTGCT
>DASQPM010000307.1:0-13821 GCA_035643935.1 Pyrinomonadaceae bacterium
CTGCAAAAAAGAAGAAAAGCGGCGTCAAGCTGCCGCAGTCCAAAAGAGAAAGCGGCGTCAAGCCGCCGCAGTCCAAAAGAGAAAGCGGCATCAAGTCGCGTCCTGATTGACTCCCATCTGATCGGGTCGGGGGCTTGAATCTCAGAAATACAAAGTGCCTGCTGTGCCTAGCGTCGCAGCAGGATCAATAGACCGGCGATCATGCCCAGCACGGCCAAGCCGGTCGTGACTGTGGTAGAGACCCTAATGCTAAGAAACGGCAACAGTCCGGTGAGAATTAACCATAGACCAAGCAAAATCATTCCCAGATTTCGGCCGGCCAAACTATTTGTCAGTGCCATTTCGTCTCCTTTTCAATTCTTGTTCACGCCGCGGGGCGGAAGACAATGCAAGTGGTAGTGCCGTGAGCGTAGAGCTTGTTCTTCTGATCCAGAATCTTTCCTTCAGCCACCGCCGTGCGGCCGCCTATATGGATGATGTTCGCTTCGCATCGCACCAGACCCGTCTCGGCCGACATGGGCCGCAGATAATTCACCTTGATTTCCAGCGTCGTGTAACTCGCGCCCGCGGGCAGAGTTGAATGGACCGCGCAACCCATCGCCGAATCCAGTAACGTCGCGGCCAGGCCGCCGTGCACCACTCCAATCGGGTTGTAGTGATACTCGGCAGGGTCAACTGTAAACACTGCGCGGCCCTCACTCAGCTCAGCGATACGAAAATTCATTAACACCCCAATGGGCGGCGGCGGCAGTTCGCCCGCAACTATCTTCTGCAAGTATTCCATTCCCGACAAACCGATGGCGGCCTTTGCCAATGCGCGGGGGTCTTCCCAGGTGATTGTGCGCGTACGTGGATTCGACATGGCGGGAATAGTAAACAGCGACAAGCAAACAGTAAACAGCAGAGGGCAGCAGGCATTAAGTTGTTGCGCCTGAGTTTTGCGCTGACATAGACTCCTGCGGTTTATCCAATCGAGGCAAGCGCGCGCGCTGAGCAAGATGGAAACGCAGAAACCAAACATTCGCACCGAAGCGATTGCCGGCGTCACTACATTTTTCACGATGGCCTACATCGTTGTCGTGAATCCTTCGATCCTTTCGACGCCGGGAACCGGCATGGCTTTCAGCGGCGTACTGACAGCCACGGTGTTGGTCTGCTTTGTAATGACGCTCTTCATGGGTCTGTATGCAAAGCTGCCGTTTGCGGTCGCGCCCGGTATGGGCATCAATGCCTTCTTTACTTTCACAATCATCCTGACGCAGAAAGTTTGGTGGCAGACCGCGCTGGGAATTATTTTCTGGGCCGGCGTCTTGTTCCTGCTGATCTCTGTCACTCCCATCCGTGAGACGATCGCGAAAGCAATTCCTACTGAACTAAGACTCGGCACCGCGGCCGGCATCGGCATCTTTCTGACTTTTATTGGACTGAAGAACGCCGGCCTGATCGCGGCCGATCCGGTAACGTTGGTGAAGCTGGGAACGCTCGGCATGCCGGCGTTGTTGACGATCTTCGCGACCGCGATCTCGATTTGGTTGTTGAGGCGCAAAAGCGCTTTTGCTTTTCTCGCCGGCATCGTTTTCGCAACGCTGGTTGGCTGGACCCTGGGTCTGGTGAGTGCACCCGCCAAACTCTTCGCCGCGCCGGATTTCAAAACGGTTTTTCTCAAACTGGATATTCTCGGCGCGCTAAAACTTTCCCTGTTGCCGGCAATCATCGGGATCCTGTTTACCGATCTGTTTGATTCGATCTCGACTTTCATTGGCGTAGCGCACGCTGCCAATCTTTTGGACGAGCACGGCCATCCAAAAAATCTCAAACAAGGCTTGATTGTCGATTCATTTGCTACCTTGGGCGCCGGGCTGGCCGGAACATCTTCCGGCACTGCTTACATTGAAAGCATCGCGGGCATTGAGATGGGCGGGCGCAGCGGATTGACATCAGTCTTCACCGCGCTCTGTTTCCTGCCGTGCTTCTTTCTGGCACCGCTGGCAGGAATGGTCCCGCCGTTTGCGACTGCTTCGGTTTTGATTTTGGTGGGCGCCGCAATGTTTCGCAGTGTAGGGAAAATCAACTTCGGAAAACTTGAAGAAAGCATTCCCGCATTCTTAACGGTGATTCTGATCCCGCTAACGTTTTCAATCACGCAGGGAATCTTGTGGGGCTTCATCTCGCACGTTGGCCTTTACCTGATCGTCGGCAGGCGGCGCGACATTCATCCAGTGATGTACGCGCTGGCAGCTGTTTCCATTGGCTTGTTGCTGCTGGAACATGCGAAGTTTTCGTGAGAAATGTTAATGAAGACCTCCGCTGGTTACATCATCCAAGATTGAACGTCTCTCAGGTTGGGAAGGGTGGTTTACCCCCGCTGAGATTGAGAAACACCCCAACCTGAGCTGGGGCAAGCCACCCTTCCCAACCTGAGAGACTCTTTGACTAGAGTTATTCCTTGGACTTTGTTTCTCCCAAAGAGAGCAGCAAACGAAATCAATCAGAATGTGCAGCCGTACGACTTCATTGATGCACGTGCAGACTCAGCTGATTGCTTGCAGGCCGCCGCTAAGGTTGCCTTAGTGTTCGGGTTTGCGGCGAGTTTGCTCCAGGAGCTGCGCCACTGTGCTATCGCAGTTTTATATTGAGCGCGCGCTGTCTCTGGTACTTTGCTGGATACGCAAGCGTCGTAGGCAGCGATAAACTCGTCGCATTCCGGCACTCCGATCTTTTCTCCAGCCGCCGCGGTTGTGGCTGGTGGTGCGGTGGTGGTTGCCGCCTTGTTCGCATTCCCTGTCGTAGTATTACTGTTTGTGTTCTCCGTCTTGGAACATCCGATCAGAACGATGATGCAAACAACGCCAAGCAATAAAGAAATCTTAGTTAACATGTAAACTCCTGAAATTCAGCCGGCCTTTCGGCGCTGAACCTTATTTAGAGATGGAAGAGCGCGGGCATCATACACGCAAGGCTGAGAATAGGGGAGCTTCCCCCAGGCCGACTTGCTTAGTTCGGCCGTGGCTGCGCGCCTTTTCAACTCATTGGAACGAGGAACGGTTTTTCTGACATAGAGTCTCAAGGGCCAGCCAGCCGCAGGTAGGGTTCACTCACTTCACTTCGTAAGTAGTAACAAGAGGTTGTAAAGTACATCCTCCGAATGAGCACAAATAGAAATCATCATCCTATCGGCAAATCCGTTCCCCGCAAGGAAGGCCGCAAGAAAGTCACCGGCCAGGCGCTGTACGTTGATGACATTTCGTTTCCGGAAATGCTTCATGGAACGACGGTGCGCAGCTCAGTGCCGCGCGGGCGAATCAAAAACATTTCATTTGAAGGCGACATTCCCTGGAGCGAATTCACCATCGTCACCGCTAAAGATATTCCAGGCGAGAACTATGTCGCGCTCATTCTCAACGACCAACCTTACCTCGCTGAGGAGATCGTCAACCATGCTGAAGAGGCGATAGTCCTCCTTGCTCATCCAAACAAGTATCTGCTTGAAGAAGCACGCCGCAGTGTTCGCATTGAATATGAAGAACTGCCGGCGATTTTTAATTTGGAAGATTCACTAAACAAAAAAGAAATTATCTGGGGCGCAGATAACGTTTTCAAATCATTTCTGGTTGATAAAGGCAATGTCGATGAAGTCTGGGCCACCGCGGATATTATTGTTGAGGGCGAATATGAAACCGGCGCGCAGGAACAGCTCTACATCGAGAGTAACGGCGTGATCGCCATCGCAAATGAGCGTGAGGGGGTCACTGTCTGGGGCTCGATGCAGTGCCCTTACTATGTTCACAAAGCGCTTATCAAATTGTTTGCGTTGCCCGAAGACAAAGTGCGCGTAATTCAAACTGAAACTGGCGGCGGCTTTGGCGGCAAGGAAGAATATCCATCAATGATTGCCGGCCACGCGGCATTGCTGTCACTGAAATCCGGCAAGCCGGTAAAGATTATCTACGATCGCGCGGAAGATATGATCGCAACTACCAAGCGTCATCCATCGCGAACGCGACACAAGACAGGGGTTAGCGAAGACGGAAAACTGCTGGCGATGGAGATCGAGTTCATCATCGATGGCGGCGCCTACTGCACACTTTCGCCGGTTGTGCTTTCACGCGGCACGATTCACGCTGCTGGTCCATATTTTTGTCCGCACGTGCGCATTCGTTCAAGCGCCGTGGCCACAAACATTCCACCCCACGGAGCTTTTAGAGGTTTTGGGGCGCCCCAGAGCATCTTTGCGCTCGAGCGCCACCTGGACAAAGTTGCCACGGCAGTCGGGCTAACTCCGGAGAAGTTTCGCCGTCGCAATTTTATTCAGCAGGGACAGACCACCGCGACCAGCCAGATCATTCGCGAGCGGGTGGACATGAATCAACTGCTTGACCGCGCCTTTGAATTGACGGGCTATCATGAAAAGCGCCGGCGGTTCGCAACCGAGAATGCGCAATCGAATATCAAGAAAGGAATTGGCTTCGCTTCGTTCATGCACGGCGCCGGCTTCACCGGTTCGGGCGAGGTTTATCTGGCGTCAGTGGTGGGCGCTGAAGCGACGACGGCAGGACGCGTGCGCATTCTTGCCGCCAGCACGGAAATTGGACAGGGAACGAATACGATTTTTGCGCAAATCGCGTCCGAAGCATTGCGTGTCGACAGTGATTTGATCGAGGTCGCGCGACCTGATACCGCCGACGTTCCTAACAGTGGTCCAACAGTCGCTTCGCGCACCTGCATGGTCGTCGGCAAACTTGTCGAGTCAGCTGTACTCGCCTTGAAGCAGACGCTGATCGGAAGCAGCTTACTCAAGGAAGACTACGGCCAAAGTGAGTTTCAAGCGGCCTGCCGAAGTTATATCGAAAAGTTTGGCGCCTTGAAAACGTTCAGCACTTATCAGGCGCCGCCGAACATTCACTGGAATGATGAGAAATACCAGGGCGATGCTTATGGGGCGTACGCGTGGGCAGTTTACGTGGCCGAAGTTTCAGTTGACCCGTTAACGTATGAAGCACATGTCGACGACTTCGTCGCGGTCCAGGAAGTTGGTCGAGTGATAAATCCGGTCCTGGCAACCGGACAAATTGAAGGTGGCGTCGCGCAGGGGATTGGTTTTACGCTCTTCGAAAACGTCGTCTGGCAAAATGGGCGCATGGCTAACAACCAGATGACCAACTACATCATTCCCACGCCGCCGGACATTCCACCGATTCGCGTCCACTTTGAAGAGAACCCTTACGCGTATGGGCCAGGTGGCGCAAAGGGAATTGGCGAGTTGCCGATGGATGGACCAGCACCGGCGATTTTAAATGCGATTGAGAATGCGACCGGCGTGAGCTTCAATCACGTGCCTTTGATGCCGGAAGCGTTGATGGAAAGGTTGAACTGAATACAGAACCGCGAGCGGTAGCGACCGGATGCTACACGCAACTGACGAATACCCTCCGGCAACCGTAATATAAAGCGATGTAAAGCCGCTGCACTCGAAACAGTTGGGCCTAGCACCCGGTCGCTACCGCTCGCGGTTCTGCATCAACCTGACGCAAGCTCTAAGGAAGACCTTGAATAGTTGAATATGCAGCCCAAGAATCAACCGGCCAAAGTTAACTGTATCGTTAATGGGGAAGTCCGAAGGTTTGATGCTCACCCCATGGAGCGTCTGCTCGACGTGTTGCGCGAGCAACTGCACTTGACGGGAACGAAGGAAGGTTGCGGCGAAGGCGAGTGCGGCGCGTGTTCGGTATTCATTAACGGCAAGATCGTGAACAGTTGTCTCGTTCCCGTTGCGCAGGTCGAGGGCGCCGAAATAAAAACTATCGAAGGCATCGCTACCGATAATCAACTACACGCCGTGCAACAGGCTTTCATTGAATGTGGCGGCGCGCAATGTGGCATCTGCACGCCGGGCATGGTGATGGCCGCCGTCGATCTGCTGGAACGTAATGCGAATCCCACCGATGCCGATATTCGCAATGGGCTGGCGGGCAACCTTTGCCGCTGCACCGGCTACATGAAGATTTTTGAATCTGTGGTACGAGCCTGTCAGAAAGGGCAACCTTGATGATAGATATTGTCGACGAGTTGCGGGTTTTGGTGGCTCGGCTCGATGAGCAGGCTATCGAATACGCACTATGCGGCGGCATGGCGATGGGAGTACATGGACATCTCAGAACGACCATCGACATCGATATGCTGGTGTTGCCCCAATCCCTTCCGCAAATTCTCGAAGTGACGAGTTCATTGGGTTACAACATCCGCGGCCTGGATATGGATTTTCAAGCCGTTGACATTCGACGAGTGTCAAAGATTGACCCGGATTCCCATGACCTTCTGTCTTTGGATTTCCTTTTGGTAGGCCCCACGATTCAACATGCTTGGGATTCAAGAATTCAAGCCAAGTGGGAACATGGAATATTATCGGTGGTGTCACGACAAGGGTTGGTCCAACTAAAGGCTCTTCGTAACAGCGATCAAGACGCGCTCGATATCAAGGTTTTGAATGAAGGGGAGTCAGATGCAAAAGGTTGATATGTCGGCCGAAGCAGTAACCACGAGATTGAAACGGATATCTCAACTACGTCGGCTTGGCCTCTTATTACGGAAGGCAAAGCTGGAACCGCGCCCGACGGAGCTGAAAGCGGCCGACCGTCCGCAGCAAACCTTGAAATCTGTTCGATCGAAACCTTAATGCGCGCGCATATTCCATCCTATCAGTTCATTTCTTCGCCGGACTTAAGTTCGGCCCTGGATAAGCTCGCGCGCGAACCCGGCATGTGGCGACCCTTTGCCGGCGGCACGGATCTAATGGTCCTGCTGGAAGCCGGGAAACTGCCGCACAAGAACTATCTCAACATCTGGAACCTCAAAGAACTGCGCGGCGTTGAAGTAACCGACCAACATGTCACGCTCGGCGCGTTGACCACTTATACAGAAGTACAGCAGGAAAAAGTTTTGCAACAGGAGTTCCCCATGCTTTGCCAGGCCGCGAGTGAAACCGGCGGATTGGCAATTCAGAATCGGGGCACGCTTGGCGGCAACATTGTGAATGCTTCGCCCGCCGCCGATTCACCGCCAGCGCTATTGGTTTATGATGCCGATTTGGAGGTTGTTTCTGCGAACCAGTCGCGCTGGGTTCCCTATCACGGCTTTCATACCGGCTACAAAGAAATGATCATCAGACCTGACGAGTTGCTGACGCGCATTCGCCTGCCGCGACGCAGGGAAAAATTGCGACATTACTACCGCAAAGTAGGCACCAGAAAAGCGCAGGCCATATCGAAAGTCTGTTTTGCGGGTACGGCGCAGGTTCGCGCTGAAACAATTGAGGATTTGCGCATAGCTTTAGGCAGCGTCGCGCCCGTTCCTCTTCGCTGCGTCAAAACCGAGGACGCATTGCGTGGCAGCGAACTCAATCAAGCCACAATCGATCAGGCCCGAGCAGTGATGGCCGATGAAATAGTTCCTATTGACGATATTCGTTCCACCAGTAATTATCGTCACAAAGTAAGTCTCAATTTGCTTGCAGACTTTCTGCAACAGCTTCGTGCTTGAGTCCGGGTTTTTAAACAATCTCCAGCACGCCACTTTTCAGAGTCCGACATTGTGGTCATGACCCGAATACGAATCAGTAGACCGCTCCTCGTCGCATTCGGCATTGGTCTGCTGTTCACCCTGGCAAACAGCGCGCGTGCCGATTGTCCCGGTGGCTTCAAACCAGCGGCCGGCGAGCCGTTGGAAATGCTTGTGCTGGGCGATTCAATCATGTGGGGGCAGGGACTTAAGCCGGAGCAGAAATTTTCCTGGCGAATAAAATGCTGGCTTCAGGAAAAGACCAACCGTGAAGTAAAGCAAAACGTCTTCGCCCACTCGGGCGCGCTTTTAGCTGCCGGCTCAACAACCGCACCCAGATTCAAGTCAAACGACGGCGAAGTAAACCTTCCCTATCCAACCATAAGTGAGGAGGTTGATCGCGCCCGTGATTTTTATGGACCGGCCAGCGCTAAGGTGAATCTGATTTTGCTTGACGGCTGCATCAACGACGTGGACGTCAGCAATCTCTTGAACGTTACCACTGATCCCAACTGGTTGCGCGAGCGAATCAATACCAACTGCAAGGTGGGAATGCACGACTTGTTGAAGCGGGTCACCGAAAGTTTTCCAAATGCCCAGGTGATCGTGCCGAGTTATTACCGGATTGTTTCCGACAGCACCGCCGACAACGCATTTATCAGGTTGCTGGCAAAAAATCTGAACAACGCGGAACCCGAAGCGCGACGCATGACTGACAAACAGCTGCGTGAGCGGCTCATAAAGCTCTCAGAGCTTTGGTACAGAGTATCAACAGCGGATCTTCGAGAAGCTGTCGAGACGATGAACTCAGAGCTGGCAGCCAAAGGTTTGCCGCGGAAAGTGTCTTTCGTCGAGATCGACTTCTGGCCGGAACACTCATTCTCCGCCGACAACACGTTGCTCTGGAATTTTATTTTCGGCTCAACCAACCTTTCAGGCCTGCGCAAGTTCATCGTCATACTTTCTTTTGGGACGACGGCCTATAAACCAAATGACGAGGTCCGCGAAAGCCGGATTCGCAGCTGCAACCAAACGTTCAAGGCGCCGAAAGGGGTCAAGGAAACCCCGGCTGAAAAAAGTTCTCGCAAGGATCGCCTGTTGATTTGCCGTTATGCTTCGCTGGGCCATCCGAACCAGATGGGCGCACTGGTTTATACGGAAGCAATCAAGGGGCAGCTGCAATGGATAATCGACAAAGCCGGTTGGACGAGAAACAGCAGAGATGAAACGCTTCGCTGAGGAGAAGGAATCAAATGAGTGCCCCCATTGACTGGCCCGAATTCCGTCGCAAAGCAGTTGAACCAGTCGCGTGCATCAAGGCAGGTTGGAACCTGGTCCGAAACCAATACTGGCTTTTCGTTGGCCTGAGTGTGGTTGGGATCCTGATTGGTAGCGTGGTGCCGTTTGGGATTTTACTGGGTCCAATGATGTGCGGCATCTATTTAGCACTTTTCAAAACCAGACGAGGACAGGCGATTGAGTTTAACGAACTCTTCAAAGGTTTCGATTATTTTGGCGACAGCCTGATCGCGACCATGCTTCACCTGGTTCCGGTGCTGGTAATTTTCGTTCCGTCCTACATCGTCTTCTATATCGCACTTTTCTTTATCATGCCACGGAATGGCGAGCCCGATCCCGCAGCACTATTCAGTTTCTTTGGAATATTTGCCGTCTTCTGGATCGTGATGATTGTGATCCTGATCATAATTTCAGTTGGGTTCACCTTTGCGTATCCGTTGATTGTGGACCGGCGTCTTTCCGGACTTAATGCAGTCAAACTAAGCATCAGGGCCGGCATGGCAAACTTCTGGCAATTGCTGGGTATGCTATTGCTCAATGGGCTGCTTAGTTTTGTGGGCGTGCTCTTTTGTTACGTCGGCGTTTTCCTGGTTTTGCCGGTAAGCTTTGCCGCCATCGCCACAGCTTATGAACAGGTTTTCGGCCTCGCTTCCGGCGATGTCCAGCCGAATCTGCCGCCACCGCCCCCGACGTTTACCTGAGAATACGGAATGCCCGCGCCCGTGGCACAGACTTCAGTCTGTGGCAACGTCCGCGAGCACAGACTAGAGTCTATGCCACTACGATCGAATCTTGTCATTCGTGGAAAACAAGTAGTGCTACCGGATGGAATTGCGGCGGCGGCAATCCACATCTCGGGCGACAAGATAACAACGCTTGCGGATTACGAAGATTTTCCCGCTGATTGTGAACTGGTCGAAGCAGACGAGCACTCAATTGTGATGGCGGGTTTGGTAGATTCGCATGTTCACGTCAACGAGCCCGGACGCACGGAGTGGGAGGGATTTGAAACAGCGACGCGCGCCGCAGCGGCAGGCGGCATTACCACTATCATCGACATGCCGCTGAATTCGATTCCGCCAACCACCACCCTCGCGGGATTCAAACAAAAATTAGCAGCCGCTGAAAACAAATGTCTGGTTGATGTTGGTTTTTGGGGTGGTGTGGTTCCCGGAAACACGAGCGAGCTGGCGGCGTTGCTGGGCGCGGGCGTAGTTGGTTTCAAATGTTTCCTGATTCATTCCGGCGTGGATGAGTTTCCAAATGTTACGGAAGAAGATTTACGAATCGCACTACCCGAACTGACACGGCTGGAAGCCGTATTGATTGTTCACGCGGAAGTTCCCGGGCCAATAAGTAGGACAGGCATTCCTGCCTGTCCACCTCTCGATGAAAAAAGTACCAGGACGGACAGGAATGTCTGTCCTACTAAATACGAAACGTTTCTCGCCTCGCGACCTCGGGCGGCGGAGAACGAAGCCGTAGAGTTGATGATCAAACTAGCGCGCGAGTTTGGCGCGCGTGTACATATAGTTCACCATTCATCTGCGGATGCGCTCCCTGCCTTGCGCGCAGCGAAAGCTGCTGGACTGAGACTCACCGCTGAGACCTGTCCCCACTATTTAATCTTTGCGGCTGAGGAAATTCCGGACGGCGCCACTGAATTCAAATGTTGTCCGCCAATTCGCGAGCGTGAGAATTGCGAACAATTGTGGGCCGCGCTGGGTGATGGAACGCTCGACATGATTGTGTCAGATCATTCACCCTGTCCCCCGGAAATGAAGCTGTGCGAGAGCGGTGACTTCCTCGCTGCCTGGGGCGGCATATCGTCTTTGCAACTGCGGCTGCCAATTGTCTGGACTGAAGCGCAGCAGCGCGGTCATTCCATCCGCGACCTGAGCCGCTGGCTGTGCGCCGCGCCCGCTCAGCTCGTTGGCTTACAAAATCGTAAAGGCATGATCGCGGCCGGCTATGATGCCGATCTGGTAGTTTGGAATCCAAAAAAACAATTCAAAGTTGAGGGGCAGCGGCTGCAGCATCGTCATAAGTTGACCCCTTATGAAGGCAAGACGCTTTCCGGCGTCATCGAGAAAACTTTTCTTCGGGGACGAAAGATATATGATGAGGGCGAATTTCGCGGCGAACCGCGCGGGCTTTTGTTGACGTAGTCGTAAAGCAAACTAACAGTGTGCTCTACAATAAGCGGTAGTGATGCAGTTTGAATGAAAGGCGTCGCAGTGGCAATGAGGTCAGTACCGTCTGCGGTAGCGGATGGGTCTGCGCATCGCTTAATGCGATTCTGGAATTAGGAAAAAACCACAGCTAAGTTTTGAATGTCGCAGCGAGGAGACCCATCCGCTACCGCGGACGGTACTGACCTCACGACACTTAGTCGCCTCAAATCAAAGTGCATCAGTATCCAAGAAGCGGAGTTTATCAATGCCGGAAATCGAATGGGCGCGCACCGAAGACGCGCTGGTAAAGGAAAAATTCGGGGGCACAGTGCGCGTGCGCACGTTATGGCGTTCAACTGATGGGCCGACCGCGCAGGTTGTCGAATTGGATCCGGGTGCATGTTGGGAAGGCCTGGATGTTCATGAACCTGGACCGGAAGAGGTTTATGTTGTATCCGGAGTCTTCAACGATGGCGTGCGCGACTATCCCGCCGGAAGTTTTATTCATAATCCAAAAGGTTCTTCACACGTGCCGCAATCAAAAACCGGATGCACAATTTTTGTTTTTTATCCGGAAGGTTAGGAATGGGAATGGACTTCACTGAACTGGTCGACCTGGCTGCCGAGAGAGTCGGCGGCGCGGTGCTGGTGGCTAACGATGAATTTTTTGCGCCCAAAGAAAATTTGTTGAAATCCGGCGCGCCGATTTTTATCGAAGGCAGGTACACCGATCTAGGTAAGTGGATGGACGGGTGGGAAACGCGACGCCGGCGCACGCCCGGGTTTGATTGGTGCATCATTCGCCTTGGTTTACCCGGTCTAATTCGCGGTGTCGTAGTTGATACAAGGTTTTTCCGTGGCAATTTTCCGGAACACTTTTTACTCGAGGCCTGCGCGCTCAGTGGAGAACCGGCGGCGGAAGATCTGCAAGGCGATGCGATCAACTGGACGCCGTTGCTGCCACAGCTGCCGCTGGCCGGCGATACGCAAAACTCTTTTGCAGTAGAAGGCGAGCAGCCCGTCACGCATCTGCGTTTCAGAATATATCCGGATGGTGGCGTGGCGCGCTTGCGAGTTTATGGCCAGGTCCTTCCTGACTGGGAACGGTTAAAACGAATTGGCGGGGACGTCGATCTCGCGGCGGTTGAAAATGGCGGCCGGGTTATTTCATGCAGTGATATGTTTTTTGGACATCCGCACAACCTGATCATGCCGGGTCGGGCTGCGAACATGAGCGACGGCTGGGAAACGAAACGGCGTCGCGGCCCGGGCCATGATTGGGCCATCATCAAGCTTGGTGCAGTTGGTCAGGTGCGGCGCCTCGAGGTCGACACGGCGTGGTTCAAAGGAAATTTTCCCGAGAGCTGTTCGCTGGAAGCAACCAGTGCAACCGATTTGCTTGAGGAAAAGCTGACTGATTTGTCAGTCGCCTGGAAAAGTGTTTTGCCGCGCACAAAATTGCAGCCGCATACCCGGCACTTTTTTGAAAACGAGATACTGGATGCTGGCCAGGCTTCGCATTTGCGCTTCAACATTTTTCCGGACGGCGGCGTCAGCCGTTTGCGTGTGTATGGAACCTTGAACGAGTAGGATTCAAAATAAACCGCAAGGCTTTGTTGCGGAACCGCGAGCGGTAGCGACCGGATGCTACACCGCAACGTTGAAGATAGAAATGTCGGAAGATGACTTTTAGCTCCAGGGTTGAGCGGTAGCATCCGGTCGCTACCGCTCGCGGTTCCGCATTGCCAGGAGCTTTCGTTGGCTTGCGGAGGTTCTTTCGAAATGGGATTAGTTGAAGGGCAGGATACGGTCGCTAACTTTCAGACAGATCTCGAACGACTTAATGCGTTTGCTAGCCGTGAAGCCGAGAGCGAATTTCTGAAATGCTGCGGCTCAAAAAGGTGGGCCGAGCAGGTGAGCGCCGAGCGACCCTTTGAAAGTCTTGACGACTTGATCGCGAAAGCAGACCGCGTTTGGTGGTCACTCGAACCACGTGATTGGCTGGAAGCCTTTCGCAGTCATCCAAAAATTGGCGAGCAAAAAGCGGCGGCTGCTACTTCAGAGCAAGCGGAACGCTGGGCAGAAGCGGAACAGTCGGCGGTTAGCAGCGCAGCGGCGCAAACAATTCAAGCGCTCGCCGACCTCAACAAAGAATACGAAACGAAGTTTGGTTATATCTTTATCGTCTGCGCCAGCGGCAAGAGTTCTGAAGAGATGCTGGCAATGCTGCGCACTCGCCTTGAGAATGATCCAGATGAAGAATTGCGCATCGCCGCCGCCGAACAAGCGAAGATTACTGAACTAAGATTGAAGAAGTTGTTAGAAGGCTAGTCAGTTGTCAGTGGTCCGTTGTCAGTTGTTTGGTAAACTGCCGATGCTCGTAAATAGCAACTGACTACTTACTACTGACTACTGACCAATCATGAGCACCATCTCGACGCACATTCTCGACATCGCGCGTGGCGCGCCGGCCAGCGGCGTTGCTGTTTCGTTGGCAATGCAAAACACCGACGAAAGTTGGACCGAGCTTAGTCACGCCTGGACCGACACGGACGGTCGCGTGAAGCCTTTCTTTCTGGTGGGAGAGCCGATCGAGCGCGGCACCTATCGGTTAATATTCGATACCGAAACTTATTTCTCGAGCCTCAATATCGAATGCTTTTATCCGCAGGTCACGGTTGTCTTCCGGATTGACGACGGCGCGCAGCACTATCACATTCCACTCTTGCTCAGCCCTTATGGTTATTCGACGTACCGCGGCAGTTAGTAGCATAGACTTTAGAAACGTCTGAAC
>DASQPM010000308.1:0-7200 GCA_035643935.1 Pyrinomonadaceae bacterium
GTTTACGGCAAAGTCGAGATACTGGAAAAGATGAATCCGTTTCAGGGCGGCGGCGACATGATCAAGAGCGTCACGTTTGAAAAAACTGTATATGCCGATTTGCCGAACAAGCTTGAAGCAGGTACGCCCGCAATCGCTTCGCAGATAGGGCTGGGCGCTGCAATTGACTATTTGAATTCGATTGATCGGGCGAAGGCGGCTGCACATGAGCATGAACTTTTGCGTTATGCCACCGAAAAGTTAAGCGCCATCGAAGGTGTGCGCATAATCGGCACGGCTCGTGAGAAGCTCAGTGTCCTGTCTTTCGTTATCGACGACATTCATCCACACGACATCGGCACCATCCTGGATCAGGAAGGCATTGCCGTGCGTGCCGGGCATCATTGCGCACAGCCGGTGATGCAGCGGTTCAATGTGCCGGCAACGGCGCGTGCTTCGTTTGCGTTCTATAATACAAAGGAAGAAGTTGACGTGCTGGCGCGAACGATTGAGCGCGTAGTTGAAATTTTTTCGTAAATCGTGAATCGATCAAGAGGTTGCACGCGATAGCGCATCGACTTAAAGGACAACCGGGAATTTAGGGAATTACTATTTACGATTCACGATTTACCATTTACGGTTCTCATATGTCTGAATTAAGCGAGCTATACCAACAGGTCATCCTGGATCACAACAAAAAGCCACGGAATTTTCGCAAGTTGGAAAGCGCTAACCATTCGGCCGAGGGCTTCAATCCGCTTTGTGGCGACCACCTGACGGTATATCTAAATCTGGAAGGCGACGCGGTGAAGGAAATAAGTTTTGAGGGTTCCGGCTGCGCTATTTCCAAAGCTGCCGCCAGCATGATGACGCAGGCGGTGAAAGGGAAGAGTAAGCAAGACGCCGAACAGCTTTTCAGTTCGTTTCATGAGATGGTTACCAGTGACTCGGATGAAGAGCAGGTCGCGGAGCGTTTGGGAAACTTGAAAGTGTTCTCAGGCGTGCGCGAGTTTCCGGTGCGTGTAAAATGCGCCACGCTGCCGTGGCACACGATGCACGCAGCATTGAACAACGAAGCCCTCGTGTCCACGGAATGACCCTCGGCAAAATGTAAATCACAAACGGTCCCTGGCGGCCGTTTTTTATTTGCTTTCGCGGCTTGCGGAAAAACTCGGTTCGCATGCAATAATATTTCCGCTCCAGCAAATCCGGTAAGGCACATCCAAAAGTGTTCATAACCTCCGTCGAGCTGCGCGAAATTCGTCTGCCGTTAGTGCATCCATTCGAAACGAGTTTTGGTCGCACGACCGAGCGGCGGATAGTTCTCGTTCGCATCGTTGACCGAGAAGGCGCTCAAGGTTGGGGCGAGTGCACGGCCGGCGAGGGGCCATTCTATTGCGAAGAATGGACCGACACCGCATGGGCCACGCTTAAGACGTTTCTCGCACCGCTCGTTATCAGCAAAGAGATTGAAAGCGCGGCGGATGTCTGGAACCTGATGCGTCCAGTGCGCGGTAATCGCATGGCGAAGGCTGCTATTGAAACGGCCTGTTGGGATCTTGAGGCTAAACAGCTTGGTCTGCCGTTGTGGAAACATCTCGGCGGAGTACGCAGCGAGATTCCCTGCGGGGTTTCAATCGGCATTCAAAACACACCTGACGAACTCATTCAGAAGATCGAAAAGGAATTGGGAGCGGGATACCGGCGAATAAAAATCAAAATTAAGCCTGGCTGGGATGCGAACATTATCAGGGAGGTTCGCAAACGATTTCCTGCCATTCAACTGATGGCCGACGCGAATTCTGCCTACACGTTGGCTGATGCGGATCTGTTTCGGGAATTGGACCGGTTTGCGCTCATGATGATTGAACAGCCACTGGCCCATGATGATATTTTTGATCACGCCGCGTTGCAGAAGCAGATCCAGACTCCGGTTTGTCTCGATGAGTCCATTCGCTCGGGTACAGATGCGGAACATGCTATCCAACTTGGCGCTTGTCGCGTCATCAATGTAAAACTGGGGCGAGTCGGAGGGCACGCACAGGCAAAAGAAGTTGAGCAGGTTTGCCGCGCAAAGAATATTCCGGTGTGGTGTGGCGGCATGCTTGAATCCGGCATTGGCCGCGCTCACAACATCGCGATGGCCACCCTTGCACGATTTACTTTACCCGGCGATGTGTCGGCGAGTTCGCGGTATTGGGAAGAAGACATCATCGATCCACCGGTGACGGTTAGTGCGAACGGTACTATCAAAGCGCTGGACACGCCTGGAATCGGATTCGAGGTGAGCAAGTCAAGAATTGATCGGCACACGCTTAGAAAGGAGACGATTAGTTCAGCCTGCCCTTAGTGCCTTCAAATGGAACTCTCTAAATCAAATCTTAACGACTTACGCGGTTACTTTCTTGGCCGGCACGACGAGATCGTCGCCTTAACACGAGCGCTGGTGCAGACGGAATCTCCTTCAGGCGATGAAGCCGGCAGCAAGGCGGTTGTTTCTCTGCTGGCGAACAACGCAGAAACGATTGGCGGTGTGAAGCTCGAGATTGTGCCCGTTAACAATTATGGCCAGCACCTGCGGCTGACAGCATTTGCGGACGCGCCAGAGTCCGCGCCGATTGTGGTGTTGGGACATACCGATACCGTTCACGCGCGCGGTTCGATAGTCGAACGGCCCTGGCGCGTTGAAGGCGACAAAGCTTACGGCCCAGGCGTGTTTGATATGAAAGCGAATTGCATCCTGGCATTGGACGTCATTCGCGCGCTGGCGCATGTCGGAATCCAGCCAAAGCGTCCGGTTGTTTTGCTACTGACCTGCGACGAGGAAACTGGTAGCGCGAGTGGACGTTCGTTGGTTGAAGAGGAAGCACGAAAAGCGAGGGGCGTGCTCGTGCTTGAGCCTTCCGGCAGCGGCGGTCGTGCGAAGACCGGTCGCAAGGGCATTGGAATTTATTCACTCGCAGCGCGAGGTGTCGCAGCGCATGCGGGTTTGGAGCCTGAGAAAGGCGCAAGCGCCGTGCTTGAGTTGGCGCGCCAGACGGAACGTCTGCACTCGTTCAATGGCAAGGGCGGTGGTATTAGCGTGAATGTTGGCGTCTTTCACGGCGGCACATTGTCGAATGTCGTGGCCGCCGAGGCGCGCGCGGAAATTGATGTGCGCTTCACCACCACAGCGGAGGCCGAGTTGATTGAGAACGAAATTTTCAAGCTGAGGTCGTTTGACGATCGTGTGCAACTGAAGTTAACCGGGGGTATCAATCGCCCGCCACTCGAGCGCACGGAGAAGGTCCTTGAGTTGTATGAACGAGCTAGAGTGATGGCGCGCACGTTGGATTTTGAGTTAGGCGAGACACAGGTTGGCGGCGGTTCGGATGGAAACTTTGCTGCTGCGGTAGGCGCTGCCGTGCTCGATGGTTTGGGAATAGCGGGCGACGGCGCGCACGCAGTTCACGAACACATAATTCTTGATGACATTCCTCGCCGCGGTGCGTTGATCGCTGGATTGATCGCGTCGCTCTGAAAGTGGCACAGACTTCAGTCTGTGGCACCTTACCCACCACAGACTAAAGTCTGTGCCACGTTACCACCACAGACTGAAGTCTGTGCCGCTCTTATGAAAATAGCTACCTGGAATGTTAATTCAATTCTTGCGCGGCTGCCACACGTAGTTCGCTGGCTCCAGGCAGTGGAGCCCGACGTGCTCTGTCTTCAGGAAACCAAGTGCACTGATGACAAGTTTCCGTTTGCAGAGCTTTCGCAGATTGGTTACTGCGCCAGCGTGTTTGGCCAGCAGAGCTACAACGGGGTGGCGATACTCGCGCGCAACGAATGCGCCGAAGTGCAGCGCGGCAATTATGAAGATCAGGAAGGCGCGCACGCACGCCTCCTGGCCGCGATTATTGACGGAGTGAAGGTAGTGAATGTCTATATTCCCAACGGCCAGTCCGTTGGTTCAGAGAAGTATCAATTCAAGCTTGATTGGATGAAGCGGTTGCGAAGTTTCTTTGATCACACTTACCAACCAGATAGTTCTCTCCTGCTTTGCGGCGACTTTAACGTGGCGCCCGAGGATCGCGACATTCACAATCCCACGCTTTGGCAGGAACGAATTATGTGCAGCAGCGGCGAACGTTCAGCTCTCGATGAAATAAAGCGCTGGGGCTTTACCGATTCATTTCGGCTTCATCATGAGGAGGGCGGACAGTTTTCCTGGTGGGATTATCGGGCGGGCGCCTTTCGTCGCAACCTCGGCCTGCGCATCGATCACATGTGGGCAACTAAACCGCTGGCGGCGCGCAGCACAAATACCTGGATCGATATTGAGCCGCGCACCTGGGAGCGCCCGTCGGATCACGCTCCAGTTGTTGCTGAGTTTGAATGAAGGTGGATTACGGATGCGTCTGGACTTACGCCTTTCTCAGTAGCACCGCGGCTTTAGCCCGGTGATTGGAGGCTCCGCGCAGAACTGAAACCGAAACGGTTTCGGCTTAGCTGAATCAAAGGGGTAACCGTGCTCAAGCGAAGCTGCTAATGAAATAGGGTGGATTCAATTTTGAAGTGCAACCTGTATCAGGTCGACAAGAATCGCGTACCGAAGACTGATGCTGGCAACATCAGGAAGGCTCAATGCAGAACCGCGAGCGGTAGCGACCGGATGCTATCGTCGACGATGAACTAAAGCATTCGAGCGGCCTTCAACATTGAATGCCAGCATCCGGTCGCTACCGCTCGCGGTTCTGCAATGGTTGCACTTCAAACTTGAAGTCGCGTAGGACAAACAAACTACAGCAGTAACGAGATTGTTCCTTACTCGGTTCAACCGGATCCACGATGGCAACCTAAACAGTGACTTGAGTTCCGTCAAACTTTGTTAGCGAAAACCCTGCGAATGGTTCGTTGTAACAGGTCTTCTGGTCGCTCAAGATTCCAATCGCCAATTGCTCGCCGAGCTTAATTGATTCCGTGCCGTCCGATCGCCAGTGAACACCGGCGGTGTTTCGCCCTAGCGCGACGTTCGAAGCCAGCTTGTTAAGCTCTCCACCCACAGTCAAATCTCCTGCATCCGTTCCAGCATAAGGCACCAGGGCTGTGCCATCATCAAGCGGCTGCATCGGAGTCACGCCGAGGTCGACGAGTTTGGTTGATTCTTTGAACCAAGCCTTCAAAATCGTCACACAAGCTCCCGCGACCGTCCCGTGCCCGGCTCCGTAAGCCGGATGTGTCGGCGAGCCTTCGGGAAAAGCCATCGGCAGCAATGAATTTCCCGCCGGCATATAGCCGCCAAGTCGCGTGCCGCTCGAAAGTGAATTGAGAATCTCTGCATGCACCGGATAACCGGCGCCGTGGTTAAGCGTACGGTCTACGCGGGCCGCATGTACTTCCGGCCGCAGACGACGATGCACAAACCACTTCTGAAACCAGACTGCCTTGAGCGCGCGAGTTGCAACTTCACAAAGCAGCGCTGCGATATGTGGGCCACCAAAAGTGCCGAAGCCGTCCTGCGTGGGATTGCCAACGTAAGGGTTGCCATCGTCGAAAGGCGCGCCGAGTCCCGCAAGAATCAGGAAGCCGTGGAAGTAGGCCTGGAAGAGTACGTCAATGTGCACCCACTGTCCGATGTCGCGGCCGCTTCGCATGTAGCGCGCGGTCGGATCGAAAATGTTCTCCGGCTGATTGACGCCACGTTGCACGGCAAGCCAGGTGTTGAAATCCGTCATGTAATCGATCCCCGGCATCGTCGTTCGAATTTTTTGCTCGAGCTTGTTTGCGCCAAAGTTGCACGACTGGTAGAAAAACTGCGAGAGGTATGGACCAGCGGCGTCGCCCGGCGTCAACCCGCGAAAAAGCGTCGCTGGAGTGACGGAGCCGGCAGCTTTCGCGCCCTTGAAGTCAGCACCGTAAAGCGTGAGATCGGCTGCCGCAGCGTTGGCAATCGGATGCGATGAATATTGCGAGTACGGCACGTCGCGAAGCAGGGCCATCCAGTAGTTTTCCGATATCTCGGCTGCTTGCTCGCGACTCGCAAAAGCGGGAGCAGGTGGCTGCACCAGTGCCTGCGCGTCTGGTCCTTCCAAATCAAATGCAAGACCTGCCTGTGGGTTAGTCAATCTGCGATTACCGCCCAGCGGTATCGCGTTGAAATCAGCGGCGCGTCCACTATTCAACGCTTGTACCAGGGCCTCGTAGGCGCTCAAGAGCACCGTGCCATCGTTGTTGTGAGGCAGTCCTTTTGAGTAGTTGGCAATCTTGTTTGCGTAAAGACTTTCATCCCCGTTTGGTGGGTGCTGTAAATTCTGGGGCGTGTTCTGCAAGCCTGCCTGCGCCGCATCGCGACGCAACTTCGCGCAATCGTTTGCGCGGCGATTCGATCCCGTGGGCGTCGCCGCGTGGACTTGGGAGTGCTCGCTTTGAAACAACGGTTCGAAGCCAACAACTCCGGCCGCGAGGGCGGTGGCGCTGGTAACGCCAAACTGTCCGATGAACTTTCGCCTGGCAGGTGACTTCGGTGCGGTCGCTTGGATAGACGATTCCTGCATGGGAGTGCTCCTATTGTTTGTTGTCGTGCAATAGAACTAAGAGCGGGAGGTTGACGCACGAGATGACGGGGCGGCCATCCAAGATTTATCGGGAGGGTTTCTTTGCCTCTGCTCTGATGCTATTTGTACCACACCTCGGTCCCTGGAGAAAACTCTAAGCTGCATTTTCCTGATTCATAGCACGCCGATAAAAACGCGGCGGCGTTGCGTAAAGCCTCACGCCGCCGCTCAGACTATCGTTGAAGACTTGTTAAGGGGTTATCGGGCTAGGCCGCGGCGGATAGCCGGGAATCAAAGCGACCCCAAAAGCGAAGTTCAAAACCAGCTGTATTATGAGCAAGAGGGTCCAGATCAGCATAATGTTCCTGATGCCAAGGCGATTTGCATTCATCCAACCCCAGACGAAAGTGTAAAGTCCGCAGATCAACCCCAGAATTCCTTTCAGCGCACCTTCGTCCTGGAACAATTTGATCAGGACGATGATAAAGCAGATCAGAGATCCGAGGCCCACCAGCAGCGCGCATATTCCTATCAATCCTCCAGCCATTCTATTGTCCTCCAGTTATTGGTTAGTAGAACATGTCAAGGTTAACCGCGAATTAGCTGGACGAAAGCCGCTTGCAGAAACAGCAAGCGCGCCAGCCAGTAGAAGATCAGACCAGCAAGAATCAGGACCGTTAATCCC